>DATINJ010000101.1:0-16498 GCA_035474375.1 Kineosporiaceae bacterium
CGGGTTCTGCGCGTTCGTCGCGTCGTCAAAGATCACTTTGTTGCGGTTGTTATAGGCCTGCAGGGCGGCCGCCTTCGGGTCGGTCGGCCGGTACTCCGAGGTCGGCTGCTCGAGCTTGCCGCCGGACGAGACGGTCACCTGACCGAACCGGCCGAGCAGGAACTGCTCGGTGACGGTGAGGACCTCGGGGAACGTGACAAGCATTCCCTCGTACTGCTCCAGCTCGGTGGTGGAGGCCAGCGGGAACCGGACCTTCGCCGGCTTCACCGCCGGGCCCTGACCGCAGACGACAATCGAGGTCGTGGTCGGCGTCGCCGCGGTCACCTGGGTCTGGCCCTGGAACTCCGCGGCCGTCCCGGTCACTTCGACGAGCTGACCGACGGACACGGTGTTCGTCGTCCCTTCGAAGACGAAGATGCCGTCGGACGTCGCGGGGTTGTCGTCCCCTTCAGGGTCCTGCAGGTAGAACCCGCGCAGGGCGGGCGAGGCGCCTTCGTAGTCTCCGACGACGACGCCGCGGATGGTTACCGCACCGGTGATTGCTGCGGCTTCGTTGGTTCCTTGGATGGCCGGAATCGGCGTTGCGGGACCGGTGCAGGCAACTGCCGGATCGGCAGCACTGGCGGGGCTGGCAAGCAGGCCTAGGGAACCGATAGCAGTCAGCGCGAGCGCGCCGATGGTGGTTAGCCCGGTCAGGGTCCGGGACGGATGCATTCTCGTGGTCACGGCGAGAGCATAGGTGGCCCTAGCCGGATATACGAGGAAAAAATGTTAACAAGGGAAGTCTGTCCAGGCGAATATTCACCAATCGCCTAGATCGGCAGACTTCGCCGGTAAGGTGCGCACGGTCCGGGATTCGGCGGCTCTTTCGGCCAGCTGAGCGTCCGGTGGATAGGTCACCTCCTCGAGCACCAGCCCACGAGCGGGGGCCACTGTCACGGCCGGGTGCCGGACCGCCCCGAGCAACACCTCTGCGGGCCAGTCCACTGGACGCCGACCATCTCCAACCGGCAGCACGACGCCGACCAGAGCACGGACCATCGAGTGGCAGAACGCATCGGCAATCACGGTGGCGACGGCGAAGCCGGACTCGTCCCGGTCCCAGCGATAGGTCAGCAGGGTCCGGATCGTGGTGGCGCCATCCCGTCGTCGACAGAATGCAGCGAAGTCGTTGAGCCCGATCAGGGTCGCGGCGGCCTCGGTCATCGCGCTCACGTCGAGTGGACGGCGATGCCAGAGGACGTCGTGTCGGCGCAGCGGCGGTGCCCCAGCCGGGTCGTCACAGATCCGGTAGGCGTAGCGGCGGCGAATCGCCGAGAACCGGGCCTCGAATCCGGGGGCGGCCGGAGCGGCCCGGAACACCCGAAGATCGGCCGGCAACACCCCGGCCAACCGGATCACGAGTTCCTGCTCGCGGGCCCGGAGCGAGCGCCCCGGGAAGCCGTGCCAGGAGGCGAGCGGCAGATCGACGTGGGCGACCTGAGCGGCGGCGTGCACACCGGCATCGGTACGACCGGCAACCACCAGCCGGGGCGGCGGATCGAGCCGCAGCACCAGGCCCAGCGCCTCTGCGAGGGTCTGTTCGACCGTCCGCTGACCGGGTTGCATCGCCCAGCCCGCGAAGTCGGTTCCGTCGTAGGCGAGGTCCAGCCGCAAACGCACGTGCCCGCCGTCCCCAGGATCGGGGACGGCGGGCACGGGTCGGATCACAGCTGTCGGACTGAGCGGGCCGAAGATCAGGCCTTCTCGTCGTCCTCGTCCGTGGCACCGGCCTTGGTGAAGCCGGCTGCCTCGGCGGCCTCCTCGGTGCGGAACCACACCTCGGCCACCGTCTGGTCGTACCACTGCGAGTCCGGGCCGTGGTACTTGTTCGAGTCCGCGTTGCCCTTGATCGTGAAGCCTTCGGGCGCAGACCCGTCGGCCAGCGGCGCGGCAGAGTCCGGGTTCTCGACCGGAGCAGCGGCCTCGGCGACCGGCGCCTTGGCGGACCGCTTGGTCGCGGCTTCGGCCTCGCGGACCGTCGCCTGGGCGGCCGTCAGCGGCTCGAGCACCAGCTCGATGACCGCCATCGGCGCGTTGTCGCCCTTGCGGTTGCCAACCTTGGTGATCCGGGTGTAGCCACCCTGACGCTCGGCCATGGCCGGCGCGATCTCGGTGAAGAGCTCGTGCACGACGCTCTTGTCCGTGATCGTGGTGAGCACCCGGCGACGCGCGGCCAGATCGCCCCGCTTGGCGAACGTGATCATGCGCTCGGCCAGCGGAGCCATCCGCTTGGCCTTGGTCTCCGTGGTCGTGATGGAGCGGTGCTGGAACAGCTGGGTCGCAAGGTTGGCGAGCATCAGCCGCTCGTGTGCCGGACCACCACCGAGCCGGGGACCCTTCGTGGGCGTTGGCATAACTATTTCTCCTCGGAAAGGGTTTTATCTAGGTGGCCGCAGGCATCGGGCAGCTCGCGGCAGCGGGTTTTAGAGCTGCTCGTCCTCGGCGAATGACATGTCGTCATCCGCGCCGAAGCTGTCGACGACCAGGCTGGGGTCGAATCCGGGCGGGCTGTCCTTGAGAGCCAGGCTCATGCCGTGCAGCTTGGCCTTGACCTCGTCGATGGACTTGGCGCCGAAGTTACGGATGTCCAGCAGATCAGCTTCACTGCGACCGACGAGTTCACCCACGGTGTGGATGCCCTCGCGCTTGAGGCAGTTGTACGACCGGACGGTGAGGTCCAGTTCCTCGATCGGCAGCGCCAGGTCGGCCGCCAGGGCGGCGTCGGACGGCGACGGGCCCATGTCGATGCCTTCGGCTTCGAGGTTGAGCTCGCGAGCCAACCCGAACAGCTCAACCAGCGTCTTACCGGCGCTGGCCATCGCGTCCCGCGGCTGCATGGACTGCTTGGTCTCGACGTCCACGATCAGACGGTCGAAGTCGGTGCGCTGCTCGACCCGAGTCGCCTCGACCTTGTACGTCACCTTGAGCACCGGCGAGTAGATCGAGTCGATCGGGATCCGACCGATCTCCTGCTCACCGGTCTTGTTCTGGTTGGCCGAGACGTAACCCCGGCCGCGCTCCACGGTGAGTTCAAGCTCCAGCTTGCCCTTGCCGTTGAGCGTGGCGATCTGCAGATCGGTGTTGTGCACCTCGACGCCGGCCGGCGGGGCGATGTCCGCCGCCGTGACGATCCCGGGGCCCTGCTTGCGCAGGTACATCACGATCGGCTCGTCGTGCTCGCTGGAAACCACCAGCCGCTTGACGTTGAGAATCAGCTCGGTGACGTCTTCCTTGACCCCAGGCACGGTGGTGAATTCGTGCAGCACTCCGTCGATCCGGATGCTGGTGACGGAGGCGCCGGGGATCGAGGAAAGCAAGGTCCGGCGGAGCGAGTTACCGAGGGTGTAACCGAAACCCGGCTCCAACGGCTCGATAACGAACCGGGAACGGTATTCCGAGACAGCTTCCTCAGTGAGGATGGGGCGCTGAGCGATAAGCACTTTGTTCTCCTTCTAGCAGGCGACCGCTATATGACGCCTGTCAAGACGCCCGCCCGGGCTACGTCTGCCGAGCGGGTACAACTACTTCGCCGTGATCATGCGCGCTTGCCCGGATCGAGCGGGCGCGAGACCCACCTGGGGCGGGCAAGCGTGCATGATCACGGCAGAAAATTAGACCCGGCGACGCTTGGGCGGGCGGCAGCCGTTGTGCGGGGTCGGCGTGACGTCCTGGATCGAGCCAACCTCGAGGCCGGTGGCCTGCAGGCTCCGGATCGCCGTCTCGCGGCCCGAACCGGGGCCCTTGACGAAGACGTCGACCTTGCGCATGCCGTGCTCCTGCGCGCGGCGAGCGGCCGCCTCAGCGGCCATCTGGGCGGCGAACGGGGTCGACTTACGCGAACCCTTGAAGCCGACCTGCCCGGCCGAGGCCCAGGAGATCACGTTGCCGACCGGGTCGGTGATCGAAACGATGGTGTTGTTGAACGTGCTCTTGATGTGGGCGTGCCCGTGAGCGACGTTCTTCTTCTCCTTGCGGCGCGGCTTGCGCGACGCAGCGGACTGGCGTGACTTGGGAGGCATTGAGCTACTTCCTGGCTGCTGGGAGGTCGTCGGTCCGTTCCGGACCCGGGGTTGTCTCCGGGGACGACTAGGTCGTCATCGGGACGGACTACTTCTTGCCGGCCTTCTTCTTGCCGGCGACGGTGCGCTTGGGACCCTTGCGGGTACGCGCGTTGGTCTTCGTCCGCTGACCACGCACCGGAAGTCCGCGGCGGTGCCGGATTCCCTCGTAGCAGCCAATTTCAATCTTGCGCCGGATGTCGGAAGCGACCTCACGGCGCAGGTCACCCTCGAGCTTGTAGCTGCTGTCGAGGTAGTCGCGCAGCGCGACCAGGTCCTCGTCGCTGAGTTCACGAACCCGCGTGTCCGGGCTGAGCCCGGTCGCGGTGAGAGTTTCTTTGGCGCGGGTGCGACCGACGCCGAAGATGTAGGTGAGGGCGACCTCTAGCCGCTTCTCACGGGGTAGGTCGACACCGACAAGACGTGCCATGCGGGCGGATCTCTTCTCTGTTCGAACACCGGGTGTGGAACAGCACCGTCCCGCGCGATCGGCGCGGGTCCCCGGCCCGATGGTCCGGGGGTGGCGTCCTCACCGTTGACCGGTGAGGGGGCGGGCACTGCTGTGGAGCAAGCAAGAGCAAAGGCAGGTGGTGCGAAGGGCTGGTTCAGCCCTGGCGCTGCTTGTGCCGCGCGTTCTCGCAAATCACCATGACTCGGCCGTGACGCCGGATCACCTTGCACTTGTCGCAGATCTTCTTGACGCTCGGATTGACCTTCATCGTGTCTTCCGTTGAGGGAACCGGTTGGTGAGCCGGGATGGAGTTCTGGTCACTTGTAGCGGTAGACGATGCGCCCACGGGACAGGTCGTACGGGCTGAGTTCAACCACGACCCGGTCCTCCGGAAGAATCCGGATGTAGTGCTGGCGCATCTTGCCGGAGATGTGTGCGAGCACCTTGTGTCCGTTGGAGAGCTCCACGCGGAACATGGCATTCGGCAACGCCTCCACCACGGTGCCCTCGATTTCGATGACGCCGTCTTTCTTCGGCATGTCCTCCGCTTTTCCTTTGACCAAATCGAATCGGGTCAGACCACCGGGGATCTGGCTCGTTGCCTGTACAGGCTCGTGGTCTGTACAGGCGCTGTCTGCGCGGGCCCTGTCTGAACCTTGCCCGGACTGAACTCGTCGCACTCGGCAAACTGAGCGCTCTGAGCACAGCGGCGCAAAGTGCACGTGAGCCGACGCACGATACTACGTGATGCGATGCCACCTGACGAAATCGGGGCGTGGAGGAGCCCGACCGCCGGAGGTCTCAGTCGACCTGCGCGGAGATCTTCGCGCCCAGGGCGGTCAGCGCGGCGACGCCGCCGTCGCGGGCGGTAAGCACCCACAGACCGTCGTCCAGCAGCGCCACCGAATGCTCCCAGTGCGCGGCCCGCCGGCCGTCCGCGGTTGCCACCGTCCAGTCATCGGCCAGCGTCTTGGTCGCCGGGTCGCCGAGGGTGAGCATCGGTTCGACCGCGAGGCAGATCCCCGGACGCAGCCGCGGACCGCGATCACGGGTGCGGTAGTTGAGGACGTGCGGTTCCTGGTGCATCTCGGTGCCGATGCCATGTCCGCCGTACTCCTCGACCAGGCCGTACCGATCGGCGACCAGGTCCTCGACGGCCGCTCCGACCGCGTTCAGCTTGTCCCCCGCGACAATCGCCGCGATCCCGTGCCAGAGCGACTGCTCAGTGACGTCGATCAGGGCCGCGTCCTCGGCCACCTGGGCGTCCGTGCGCGGATCCGGGTGGCCCGGCGTCGCCGGCACCACCGCGGTGAAGGCCGAGTCGCCGTGCCAGCCCTTGAGGATGGCCCCGCAGTCCACGCTCACCACGTCACCCGCCGCCAGCACCCGGGAACCGGGGATGCCGTGCACCACCTCGTCGTTCACCGACACGCAGAGCGTGGCCGGGTACGGCGGGTGGCCGTAGTTCAGGAACGACGGGATCGCGCCCGCACCGACGATCACCTCGTTCGCGATCCGATCCAGATCGCCGGTCGTCAGGCCGGGCGCCAGGGCAGCCCGGACGGCGTCCAGAGCGTCGGCAACGATCAGCCCGGCCGCTCTCATCAGCTTTACCTGATCGAGGGTCTTGTACTGGATCCGGTCCCGTCCACGCATTGGTCGGGCTCTCCTAGAGGTGGTGGTCGAGCGCGGCCAGCAGCCGCTCAGTGACGTCGTCGACTTCGCCCATGCCGTCCACCCGCAACAACAAGCCACGATCCGAGTAGACGTGCACCAGCGGCGCGGTCTGCTCGTTGTAGACATCCTGCCGGTGCCGGATGACGTCCTCGGTGTCGTCCGCGCGTCCTTCGGTCTCGGCCCGCTTCAACAGCCGGCCCACCACCTCGTCGACGTCAACCGTGAGTTCCAGGACGACGTCCAGCGAGTGACCGGTGCCGGCCAGCATCGAATCCAGCTCTTCGACCTGGGCCGCAGTGCGCGGATAGCCGTCGAGCAGGAACCCACCGGCACAGTCGGCTTCCAGCAATCGGTTCCGTACCAGGTCGTTGGTCAACTCGTCCGGCACGTACTTCCCGGACTTCAAGATCCCGTCGACAAGCACGCCGAGTTCGGTGCGATCGGCGACGTTCTTCCGGAAGATGTCGCCGGTGGAGATCGCCGGAATGTCGAACTTGGCCGCGAGGCGCTTGGCCTGAGTTCCCTTGCCAGCCCCTGGCGGGCCGAGGATGACAAGCCTCATCGCGACACCGCTCTCATCTCAGGAATCCTTCGTAGTGCCGCTGCTGCAACTGCGACTCGATCTGCTTCACCGTCTCCAGGCCGACCCCGACCACGATCAGGATCGAGGTACCACCGAACGGGAAGTTCTGGTTCGCGTTGATCAGAACCAGAGCGATCAAGGGGATCAGCGCGACCACGCCGAGGTACAGCGCTCCGGCCAAGGTGACCCGGCTGAGAACGTACTCGAGGTAGTCCGCGGTCGGTCGACCAGCCCGGATCCCGGGGATGAAGCCGCCGTACTTCTTCATGTTCTCGGCGACCTCGTCCGGGTTGAACGTGATCGCAACGTAGAAGTACGTGAAGAAGACGATGAGCAGGAAGTAGCTGATGATGTAGACGGGGTGATCGCCCTTGACGAAGTTCGTCTGGATCCAGTCCACCCACCCCGCGGTGCTGTTCTTCTGGAACTGCGCCAGCAGGGCCGGCAGATAGAGCAGGGACGACGCGAAGATCACGGGGATTACGCCGGCCATGTTGACCTTGATCGGAATGTAGGTGCTGGTACCACCGAACGCCTTGCGACCGACCTGGCGCTTGGCGTACTGCACCGGGACTCGACGCTGGCTCTGCTCGACGAAAACCACCAGCGCCATGATGATCAGACCGATGCCGATGACCAGCAAGAAGGTGATCATGCTCTTCTGGCGAATCGACCAGAGGGAGCCCGGGAAACCGGACGCGATCGAGGTGAAGATCAGCAACGACATGCCGTTACCGATCCCCTTCTCGGTGACGACCTCGCCGAGCCACATGATGAAGCCGGTACCTGCCGTCATGGTCAGCACCATCGTGGCAATCACGAAGATGCTGTCGTCCGGGATCAGGGTCTCTTGGCAGTTCTGGAACAGGCCACCGGTCTGCCGCGAGATCGCGACGAACGTCGTTGACTGCAGAACCGCCAGCCCGATCGTCAGGTACCGGGTGTACTGGGTGAGCTTGGTGGTGCCGGCCTGGCCCTCTTCCTTCAGGGCCTCGAACCGGGGAATCACCACCGTCAGCAGCTGGATGATGATGCTCGCCGTGATGTACGGCATGATCCCCAGCGCGAAGATGGACAGCTGTAGCAGCGCGCCCCCGCTGAAGAGGTTCACCAGCTCATAGAGACCGGTGCTCTGACTGTCCTTGGCGAGGTTGACGCATCTCTGTACCGCCGCGAAGTCGACGCCGGGGGTCGGGACAAACGACCCGAGCCGGAACAGCGCCATGATCGCGAGCGTGAACAGAATCTTGCGGCGAAGATCGGGGGTTCGAAACGCCCGGGCGAACGCGGTGAGCACGAAACCTCCTGCGCGCCGCTGGCAGGCGGCTCGACGGTGCATATTTGGGGCGGATCGGCGGTAAAGCGCACGACCGCAGTGCACGGACAAGATCGGACTGGGCGGCAAGTTGAGGTCTTGCAAGGACATCCCAGTCCGTGACGATAACACCTGAGAGCTTGCTTCATCACACCCAGGGGACCGACCTTCAGCTTACCCCGAACGGTCGTGTCTCCTGAGTCTAGGACCGAGCGCTTCAGCTCGGGGCGGCCGGGGCCGGACCACCGCATTCGGGGGCCGCGAGATCCTCGGATCCGGAGCGGTGCTTGATGTCGATATTTCTCAGCGTGAAGATCTCGCGGTTCTCGGCCGTGTTCCACAAGATGAAGCTGCGCTTCGCGAGCGGCACCATCTGCACCCTGAACTCGGAGTCGGGGTACGGGCCGGGACGGGTGAGGACAGCCCCGTTCCTGGTCCAGCCAACCGAGGACCGCTGGCTGAGCGGCCCGAACGATTCGGCCAGCACCGTCTCGACATCACCGGTCGGCCCGGGCCCGTCATCCACCGGCTTGCAGTCCGGCGCATGGCTCGCCCGCATCTGTCCGCCGGTCTTCCAGCTGGCCGTGTCCACCACCTTGCCGACCAAGGAACCAGTGGACTGCAGAGCCTCGATCCCACCGTCTGAGCCGACCGTCAACTGGGTGACCCACTGGGTGATCCTCGGCGCGGCCGAGGAGTTGGTCCGGTCGTCCGCCGTGTAGCTCAGAAGGACGGTGCCCGGCTGTGACCACGAGGGCTCTAGCACCGAGGCTGGCGGCGAGGTCGACACGGCCGCCGGTCGCGCCGATCCGTCGGCGGAGCAGGCGGTGACGGCGAGAAGCCCGACCGAACCGATCAGTGCCGCCTGTCCCACGTACCTTCTCGAACGACCTGCTGACATGAGCGGAACCTCCAGCGGCGTGGTTTCGGGGTTAATCGGCTGTACGCAGGCCGTCCCCCGGAGCCGAAATGCTGCTCCGGGGGACGGCCTGCATTTCACATCCTTAGCAAGCCAAGCTCTTCCAATCGGTCGTGTAGGGGCCGTAGTTGGTACCCAGCGCATTACGGGTCTTCCAGAGGCCCCGGTATTTGTCGGTGCCGTCGCCGTCGCAGTTCTTCGAGAACTTGGCGCGAATGTTCTGCGCCCCATTCTCGTCCCGGTCATCCAGAGTCTTGTACTGCAGTGTGTCCTTGCGCTGCAGGGCCACATATCCGTACCAGCCACTGGTCTGGCAGATGTTGTAGTAAAGCTCGACATGCGTGCCCACGCTGATATACGGCGCGGGGTCCGTCTTCACCGTGCACGACGCCGTCGAGATCGACTTCTGAACGGTCTTGGCCGGAGCGGCCTGGGCACTGCCGACACTGAAGAAAACAGTGGCACCCATAACCGCGACGCCAACAAGAGACAAGGCAGACTTCCGCATTGTTTGTCCTTCCAATTCCCCACCCGCGCCGACCCCCGGCGCCTGCAAAACGTATCGTCGAGAATGCGCAAAGTACAGGCTTTTAAGGGCAATGTTTGGAAAGCGCGGTTTAGCACTCTTGAGCTTTGTGTCCTTTATGACGCCTATACCATAAGCCGGTTAGGCGATATCGAAGGGGGTCCTTCCGGCAAAACCGAACGCCACCGCCGACCTGTCGGTCGGCGGTGGCGCAATGTTCGAAAGGCGCGAGGCCTCAGAGCTGGGTGGTGCTCCCACCAGCGGCGGTGATCTTCTCTGCCGCCGAGGCGGAGAAACGGTGCGCCGTGATGTTCAACGCAACGGTGATGTCACCGGTGCCCAGAACCTTGACCACGTGTCCGTCACGGACCGCGCCCTTGGCCACCAGGTCGTCGACGGTGACGTCGCCACCGTCCGGGAAGAGCTCACCGAGGCGGTTGAGGTTCACCACCTGGTACTCGGTCCGGAACGGGTTCTTGAAACCGCGAAGCTTCGGCAGCCGCATGTGCAGTGGCATCTGCCCACCTTCGAACCCGGCCGGCACCTGGTACCGGGCACTGGTGCCCTTGGTGCCGCGTCCGGCGGTCTTGCCCTTGCTGCCCTCACCACGACCGACCCGGATCTTCGCCTTCTTGGCGCCCGGGGCGGGCCGCAGGTGGTGCACCTTCAGAGCGTGCTCGCGTTCAGCCATTTCAGTCCACCTCCTCGACGGTGACGAGATGCCGCACCGTGTTGATCATCCCGCGAATCTCGGGACGATCCTCCTTGATGACGACATGACGAATCCGCTTCAGTCCCAGCGAGCGAAGCGTGTCGCGCTGGTTCTGCTTGCCACCGATCTTTGATCGGATCTGGGTGACCTTCAGGTGTCCCATCAGGCTTTAGCTCCCGCCGCACGGGCCCGCAGCAGAGCGGCGGGCGCGACGTCCTCGATCGGCAGCCCACGACGGGCAGCGACCTCCTCGGGACGCTCCAGCCCGCGCAGCGCGGCAACGGTCGCGTGCACGACGTTGATCGCGTTGTCCGAGCCGAGCGACTTGCTGAGCACGTCATGGATACCGGCGCACTCCAGGACGGCGCGCACCGGACCACCGGCGATAACGCCGGTACCCGGGGACGCCGGGCGCAGCAGAACCACGCCGGCTGCCCGCTCACCCTGAATCGGGTGCGGGATTGTCCCCTGAATGCGCGGCACCTTGAAGAATGCCTTCTTCGCCTCCTCGACACCCTTGGCGATCGCCGCGGGCACCTCCTTGGCCTTGCCGTAGCCGACGCCGACGGTGCCGTCACCGTCACCGACCACTACCAGCGCGGTGAAGCTGAAGCGACGACCGCCCTTGACGACCTTCGCCACCCGGTTGATCGCGACGACGCGCTCGACGAACGCGGACTTGTCCTGCCCGCCGTCACGGCCACCACGGCCACCGCCGTCGCGACCGCCACCGCGGCCACCACCGCGACCTGAGTTGTCGCCACCGGCACCGCCAGCAGCTCCACCTGCGGCGCCACCCGCCGCACCGGTGGAGCCACCGGGGCCGCGGCGCTGAGGTCCAGCCATCAGATGTTCCTTCTCTCTACCTTGAAAATCTTCGTCACAGGTTGAGCCCCGCTTCCCGGGCGCCGTCAGCGATCGCGGCCACCCGACCGTGGTAACGGTTGCCGCCCCGGTCGAAGACCACGGCCTCAATACCGGCTGCCTTGGCCCGCTCGCCGACAAGTTCGCCGACCCGCTTCGCCTTGGCGGTCTTGTCGCCGTCCAGCGCGCGCAGGTCCGGCTCCATGGTGGAGGCCGAGGCCAGGGTGCGACCAACCGAATCGTCCACGATCTGAACGAAAATGTGCCGGGCCGACCGGTTCACGACCAGGCGCGGACGTACCGCCGAACCCTGGATCTGCTTGCGGACGCGCAGGTGTCGACGGGTCCGGGAGGCCTGCTTGTTGCGGACCGACCCTCCGCCGCTGCGCTTCACACCGATCGCCATTACTTCTTGCCCGCCTTTCCGACCTTGCGCTTGACAACCTCGCCCGCGTAGCGGACACCCTTGCCCTTGTACGGGTCGGGCTTGCGCAGCTTGCGGAGGTTGGCCGCGACCTCGCCGACCGCCTGCTTGTCGATACCCGACACGGAGAACCGCGTCGGCGCCTCAACCGCGAAGCTGATCCCGGCCGGCGGCTCGATCGTGATCGAGTGGCTGTACCCGAGCGCGAACTCGAGGTTCTCGCCCTTCGCCTGGACCCGGTAACCGGTGCCGACGATCTCGAGCTTCTTCACATAGCCCTGAGTCACACCGATCACCATGTTGGCGATCAAGGTGCGGGTGAGGCCGTGCAGCGAACGCGAGGCGCGCTCGTCGTTGGGGCGGGTCACCGTGAGGGTGACTCCGTCTTCGCCGCGCTCCACCTTGATGGGGTCGGCGATCTTGTGCGACAGCGAGCCCTTGGGGCCCTTCACCGTCACATCGCTGCCGTCCAGGGCGACATCTACGCCGCCGGGAACGGTGATCGGCAGTCTTCCGATCCGTGACATCTCAGATCCCCTTACCAGACGTAGGCGAGGACTTCCCCACCCACGCCCTTCTTGGAAGCCTGGCGGTCGGTCAGCAGACCGGACGACGTCGACAGGATCGCGACGCCGAGGCCACCGAGCACCTTGGGCAGGTTGGTCGACTTCGCGTAAACCCGCAGCCCGGGCTTGCTGATCCGGCGCAGGCCGGCGATCGAACGTTCCCGGTTCGGGCCGTACTTCAACGTCACGGTGAGGGTCTTGCCCACCTCCGCGTCGGCCACCTCCCAGGAGGAGATGTACCCCTCCTGCTGGAGGATTTCGGCCACGTGCACCTTGAGCTTGCTATACGGCATCTGGGTCGCGTCGTGGTACGCCGAGTTGGCGTTCCGCACTCGCGTCAGCATGTCGGCGATCGGATCGGTCATCACCATTGGGCTTATGCGCCCTTTCTCGCCGGGGTTTCGGCCACGGAACGCTCAGAGCGCTCAGCAGGGTCGACCTTCGGCGTGGTTTCGTTGAGGTACTCGGGAATGTCATGACGGAGGGTGACCAGGCCCAGTGGCATGGCCGACCGAAGGCCGACCATCCGCTCGGCACGCATCGGTCGGGTCCTGCGTCCACCGGGAGCGGTGCTCCGGGAAGCCGGGTTCGCGATCGTCAGCTGGGCCATCTCGGGCCTACCAGCTGCTCTTGGTTACACCGGGCAGCTCGCCCCGGTGCGCCATCTCGCGCAGGCAGATCCGGCACAAGCCGAACTTCTTGTACACCGAGTGCGGCCGTCCACACCGCTGGCAGCGGGTGTAACCCCGGACCGCGAACTTCGGCTTCTTCGCCGCCTTGTTTACCAGCGCCGTCTTCGCCACGTCAGTTCTCCTTGAACGGGAAACCGAGGAGCTTCAGAAAAGCGCGCCCCTCGTCGTCATTGATGGCCGTGGTCACAACGGTGATGTCCATACCGCGAACCCGGTCGATCCGGTCCTGGTCGATTTCGTGGAACATCGACTGCTCGTTCAGGCCGAAGGTGTAGTTGCCACGGCCGTCGAACTGCCGGGGCGAAAGTCCGCGGAAGTCCCGGATCCGGGGCAGCGCGACGCTGACCAGACGATCCAGGAATTCCCACATCCGGTCGCCACGAAGCGTCACGTGGGCGCCGATCGGCATCCCCTCGCGCAGCTTGAACTGGGCGATCGACTTGCGGGCCTTCGTCACCTGCGGCTTCTGGCCGGTGATCGCGCCGAGGTCCTTGACCGCGCCGTCAATCAGCTTGGAGTCGCGAGCTGCCTCACCGACACCCATGTTGACGACGACCTTGACCAGTCGCGGCGTCTGCATGGTGTTGCCGTAGCCGAACTGCTCGCGCAGCGCCGGGGCGATTTCCTCGGCGTAACGAATCTTTAGCCGGGCCGGGACCTTCGCGGGTGCGGTGGCTTCATCCGTCGTTGTCATTGTCAGAAGTCCTTACCCGAGCGCTTGGCGTACCGAACCCGGACGGTCTTGGGCCGGCCGTCGCGTTCGACGGTCTCCACCCGGACGCCGACCCTGGTGGGCCGCTTCGTCTCCGGGTCAACCAGCTGAACGTTGCTCAGGTGCACGGCGGCTTCCTGAGTAATGATCCCGCCGGTCTTGGTTCCCCGACCGCTGGCGCCCTCTTTGGTGTGGCGCTTGATCCGGTTGATTCCCTCTACCAGTACCCGCTGGGTTTCCGGGTACACGGCGATCACCTTGCCGGTCTTGTTCCGGTCTCCGCCATTTGCCTGCGAACGACCGGTGATCAGCTGGACGGTGTCGCCCTTTTTAATCCTGATCTTTGGCATCTCAGAGCACCTCCGGCGCCAGAGAGATAATCTTCATGAACTTCTTGTCGCGCAGTTCCCGGCCCACCGGACCGAAGATCCGGGTGCCCCGCGGGTCTCCGTCGTTCCGGAGGATGACCGCGGCGTTCTCGTCGAAGCGGATGTATGAACCATCCGGACGACGACGCTCCTTGACCGTGCGCACGATGACCGCCTTGACGACGTCACCCTTCTTCACGTTGCCGCCGGGGATCGCGTCCTTGACGGTGGCGACAATGACGTCACCGATGCCGGCGTAACGACGACCCGAGCCACCGAGCACGCGGATGCAAAGGATTTCCTTCGCACCGGTGTTGTCGGCGACGCGCAGCCTTGATTCCTGCTGGATCACTTGGCCTTCTCCAGAATCTCGACCAGGCGCCACCGCTTGGTGGCGGACAACGGACGGGTCTCGGAGATCGACACCAGGTCGCCGACGCCGGCGGTGTTGGCCTCGTCGTGCACCTTGACCTTGGTGGTGCGGCGGATGACCTTGCCGTAAAGCGGGTGCTTCACGCGGTCTTCAACCTCGACCACCACGGTCTTGTCCATCTTGTCGCTGACGACGTACCCACGACGGCCCTTGCGGTAGCCCCGGGTCTTCGCGTCAGCCTGCTGCGCCTCAGTGGCGGCAGCTGTGCCTTCACTCATTCTCAGGCCTCCGGCCGTGCGCTGATGCCGAGCTCGCGCTCGCGCATGATCGTGTAGATGCGGGCGATGTCGCTGCGAACAGCGCGCAACCGACCGTGGCTCTCCAGCTGGCCGGTAGCCGACTGGAAGCGGAGGTTGAACAGCTCCTCCTTGGCCTTGCGCAGCTCCTCGACCAAGCGGTCCTCATCGAAGCCGCGAAGGTTGGGCGCGTTCAGGTCCTTGGAACCGACGGCCATCAGTTTTCACCGCCTTCGCGCCGGATGATCCGGCACTTCATCGGCAGCTTGTGGATCGCCCGGGTGAGCGCTTCCTTGGCCACCTTCTCAGTGGGGAACGAGAGTTCGAACATCACGCGACCGGGCTTGACGTTCGCGATCCACCATTCCGGCGAACCCTTACCGGAACCCATCCGGGTCTCGGCGGGCTTCTTCGTCAGCGGGCGGTCCGGGTAGATGTTGATCCAGACCTTGCCGCCACGACGGATGTGCCGGGTGATGGCGATACGAGCGGACTCGATCTGCCGGTTCGTGACGTATGCCGGCTCCAGGGCCTGAATGCCCCATTCGCCGAAGGTCACGACATTGCCGCCCTTCGACATGCCGGAACGGCTCGGGTGGTGCTGCTTGCGGAAGCGGACCCGACGCGGGATCAGCATGGCTCAGGACTCCGTTCCGGTGGTCGCCGACGCGGCGGGAGCAGCGGCCTCGGCCGGTGCGGCACTCGCGGCGGCGGGGGCGGCGTCGCCCTCGGGACGACGACGGACGGGACGCGGGGCGCGGCCACCGGCACCGCCGGGACCATCACGACGCGGACCGCGGGCCGGGGCGGCGGCCTGCTCGCGAGCAAGCTCGCGGCTGGTGATGTCGCCCTTGTAGATCCAGACCTTCACGCCGATCCGGCCGAAGGTGGTGCGCGCCTCGTACAGGCCGTAGTCGATGTTCGCGCGAAGCGTGTGCAGCGGCACCCGACCTTCGCGGTAGAACTCCGACCGGCTCATCTCGGCGCCGCCCAGACGACCGGAGCACTGCACCCGGATGCCCTTGGCGCCGGCGCGCAGGGTGGACTGCATGCCCTTGCGCATTGCCCGCCGGAAGGAAACCCGGCTGGCCAGCTGCTCGGCGATGCCCTGCGCAACCAGCTGCGCGTCCATCTCGGGGTTCTTCACCTCGAGGATGTTCAGCTGCACCTGCTTGCCCGTGAGCTTCTCCAGCTCGCCCCGGATCCGGTCGGCCTCCGCACCGCGGCGACCGATCACGATGCCCGGACGGGCGGTGTGAATGTCGACCCGCACCCGGTCACGGGTGCGCTCGATCTCGACCTTGCTGATTCCGGCGCGCTCCATGCCCTTGGACATCAACCGACGGACCGCAACGTCTTCCTTCACGTAATCGCGGTACCGCTGACCGGCCTTGGTGCTGTCGGCGAACCACCGGCTCTTGTGCTCGGTGGTGATGCCCAGGCGGAACCCGTGCGGGTTGACCTTCTGGCCCACTAGCGGGTCCTCCCCTTCTCTGCGGCGGCCTCCTGTCGGAGGTCCCCCTTGGTCTTCGGCGCGGGTCCGACCACAACGGTGATGTGGCTGGTCCGCTTACGGATCCGATACGCGCGTCCCTGTGCCCGGGGGCGGAACCGCTTGAGTGTCGGGCCCTCGTCGACGTAGGCCTCCTGGACGACGAGCAGTCGCTCGTCGAACGGCTCCGACGCCGCAGCGGCCTTCACCCGGGCGTTCGCGATCGCGCTGTTCACGACCTTGAGCACCGGCTCGCTCGCGGACTGCGGAGCGAACTCCAGCACGGCAATGGCCTGCGGGGCCTGCCGCCCGCGGATGAGGTCGACGACGCGGCGGGCCTTCTGGGGCGTGACGCGGACGAACCGCGCCTTCGCCTTGGCTTCCATCGCTGCTTCCTACCTTCTGATCGCTTGCTGTCTGCTCGCTTT
>DATINJ010000102.1:0-5655 GCA_035474375.1 Kineosporiaceae bacterium
GGACGAGGGTGAGCAGCACGACGGCGACGACGAACGCACTCAACGCCAGCATCGACCCGGCCATCACCGTCCGGCGGGACGGGCCCTGGGTGAAGATGGTCTTCCAGGTGCCCCACCCGTAGCCGCTGCCGGCCACCAGCCCGCCGAACACCAGCATCAGTGCGCCGCCGAACATCGGCATCCCTTGCAGCAGAACGTCCGGCACCGCCGCCGGCAGCAGCTCTGCGAAGATCGACGCCGTGCTTGCGCCCTCGTTGGAGAAGCCGACATCACCGGTCTTGTACGAGAAGTAGTTGAAGATGTAGCCGAACATCATGGCCAGGAAGACCCACACTCCGAGCGTCACCCACACGGCCGGCCAGCGGCGCAGCCGCAGCAACTCGGCCCGGCCGCTGTCGATCAGACCCTTCGCCGGCATCGCCATCACCGGACCCCCGCATCCGTCGGCTCGCGCGTCGTCATCTCGAAGAAGACCTCCTCGAGGCTGCGCTCGATCGGGGCGATTTCGTACACGTCGATCCCGGCCGCCACCAGGGCTCGGTTGATTTCCGGTGCGGACGACGCCGGAAGGTCCAGAACCATGGAGTTCCTGTTCCCCGGGTCGCCCTGGCCGGAAGCGTCGACGGTGGCCCGAGCGGCGCCCTCACCAGCCAGTTGCCGTGCCACCGCGAGGGCCCGGTCCGCTGGTGTCGCCCGGATCCGTAGCGAGGTGGCGCCGCGCAGTTCGGCGACCGTCGACTCCCGCAACAGCAATCCGTCGTTGATCACTCCGACTCGGTCGCAGATGTCCTGTACCTCGGCCAGCAGGTGGCTGGACAGCAACACCGTCTGCCCGCCCCGGGCCAGCGAGACGACCAGCCTGCGCATGTCCTGCATGCCGGCCGGATCAAGGCCGTTCGTCGGCTCGTCGAGGACAATCAGTTCCGGATCGCCCATCAGCGCGCAGGCCACTCCCAGCCGCTGCTTCATCCCGAGCGAGTAGGACCGGAAGCGGTCCGCACCACGATCGGTCAGATCGACCCGCTCCAGTGCCGCCTCGGCGGCCGCGTCCGGAATCCCTTGGTAGCGCGCCATCACCCGCAGGTTGTCCAGCCCGGACAGGTACGGGAAGAAGCCCGGCCCTTCGATCAGCGCACCCACCCGCCGGCTCACCTCCGAGCGACCGGCCGCTCGGCCGAGCACCCGAGCCGTGCCCGAGGTCGGCCGGATCAGGCCGAGCAGCATCCGCAGCGTGGTCGTCTTTCCGGCACCGTTGGGCCCGAGAAACCCGTACACCTCCCCGCGACGCACGGTCATGCTGACGGCGTCCACCACGATCCGACCGGCCCGGCCACGGCCGTAGCGTTTGGTCAGGCCTTGCGTTTCCACCACTAGGTCATTGGTCGTCATGGTGTCCAGGCTGGCGTCGGCGCCGGGCGGTCGCATCCGCCCGGCGGCGACAGTAGGCCTACGCGAATCTGCGTAGGCCTAGGGCAATCGTGCATGATCACGGGTCGAAGCGACGCAGATGCGACCTCAGGCAACCTCACCCAGTCACTCCAGTGCCTAACTCACCGGCATTGCGGTGATCATGCACTTGGGAGGCGCGTCAGCGCCGGCGTGCCCACCTCCAGGCAGGCAACCGTGCATGGTCGCCGTCCATGAACGGGCAACCGTGCATGATCGCGGTCCATAAAGGGGCAACCGTGCATGATCGCGGTCCATGAACGGGCAACCGTGCATGATCGCCACGGACTAAGAAAGGCCGATCGAATTGACCATCAGGATCGGTGATGGGGGTAAATGCGGGCACCACCCAACCGGGCGGGCCGATACGGCGCGAACGCTGTCGGGCCGTAGTTGCCCGCTGAAGCCGCAGCGTTGAGCACCGCGGGGTCAGCACTGTCGCCCCAATGGCCGGAGCGCACCCGATGGATGAGTGCGTGCAACGCGACGATCAGCTCCCCTGAGGTGAAATTACAGTGCCCGGGTGACGTGGTGTAGACCTGCCGCAGCAACCGGCTACGGCCCGCGTCGGCCACCTGGTGGGCATACCAGTTCTCCTGCTGGACGGGTACGAGCTGGTCTTCGATGTTGTGAATGTTGAGCTGGGGCACGGTAAGCCGCCCGGTGGCGTGCGAGCTGGCCTTCAACTGGGCGATCGCTGCCGGGTCCGCGGTGATGTCGGCGTTCCGCTCGAGGGCCGCGAGATCGTCGCCCAGATCCAGCCCGGCGCTGCGGTAGGCGGCCTTCACCAGGTTGAGATAGCCAGAATCGCGAAGCCGGGAGCGGTATTTGACGCCCACGGTGAAGGACGAGTTGCCGCCTGCGGCGAGTTCGATCTGCAGGCGGCCAGTCACGATGAAGTTGAACAGGCCGCCGGTGAGGAGCTGGACCTGCTGCGCCTGCTGAGCGGCATAGTCCTGGGGCGCCGGCTCGGGGCCGGTGAGCCACTTCGGCGCGTTCAGCAGGGCTGCGGCCAGCGCGATCCGGGCCCGGCCTTGTGGGGTGTCACTGTTCCGCTGGGCGATGCTCGTCAGCGCAGCGGCAGAGGCGGCGGCCTCGGTCGAATCGGCGAAATTGACCAGCTTGACGTCGGTTTGCGGTTCCAGTAGCTGGTTCAGGGCGTACTCGCCGTCCAACTGGTAGTTGTTCAGGTTCACCCCGCCGGCGACCAGGCCACAGGTGGTGAGCACACCATCCAGTCGGCCTCCGTTGCGCTCGTTCTCCAACGAGCTCACCAGGCCGCCCATCGACTGACCGATCGCATACGTCTGGTCAGCTTGGCCGATGATCTTCTCCAGGGCTTCGAGCGCTCCGAACTGATCGTTGACGGCGCTGGCCAGCGCCCACCACGTGTTGCCGGAATACGACGACCCGACGACCGCGTAACCCTCTCGCTGCAATACATCGCCGGCATACCCGGGCTGGTTGGCTGCGATCAGCGGCCCGAACCCATGGCTGAACAGCAGAATGGTGCCGTTGTAGTTCGCCGGCACGTCGGCAACCCAGGTCGCCCCATCGGCCAGAACGCCGGTGTAGTGCTGGGCGGTCGCTGCCGGGGCTGCCGGGGCGGCGGTCGCGGCAGCGGTGGTCAGGGACATCATCGCGGCCACGACAGCGGCGAGAGTGCCGATCAAATGTCTTTTCCTGACGGGAAATACGGTAGATCGATGGGAACTCATCGCGATCATCAGGGTCTCCAGCTTCGTCGACAGAGTGTCTCCTCGCCGTGAAAGCAGACCACACCAGAGGGCATATGTACAGGTTTCCTGTCTATCGTCTGGTTCGGCTCCATTTGTGGCTCAGGTGGCGTTTGACCTGCCAGCTCCCGAGCCGGGGGGCCGCCGGTCGATGATTGCCAGTTGCGCCCGTTCCTGGGCCAAATGGCGCAGCAAATCCGGGCACAACTGGAGATCTTCACCAGATCCACCCAGCCATCGATACCGTCCGCCCCGGCACCAAACTTGGGCGCTACTTCCCGGACCGCAACCCGGCTCGGACCAACCTCCCGAACACCGCCGAGAAACCCTTTCCGCCACCACTTAGACCGACCCGGGTTGCGACCGCCCGAGTACTCAGCACCCACCCCGGCCCACGCCAGGTAACGACCGCGCCCTCAGGGCTGCTTGAAGTCGGCCGTGGTCCAGATTCGTTGATCCAGATAGCCTTTCACCCGGGTGATGTAGTCCTCGGCGGCCGTGGTGTGCCAGCGCCCGGAAAACCAGGTGCCCAGGCAGCCCCAGGAGTCGCCGGCGGCATATTCCGAGCCGCGTTCGACGGTGTTCAACCAGGTCAGGCTGCCGACGTAGCAGTTCCGCCACTGCGCGTAGGCGTAGTCCGCGTTGAAGGCGCTGGAAGTCGCGGCGTACGGGAACGCCGGCTGGTTGTAGGGGTACCGGATTTGGAGCAGACCGAAGCTTTCGGGGCACTGGCCGGCCTTGCCGTCGGCGCCGATTCCGTGTCCGGGAGCACAGCGGCCGGCATCGCTTCCCCAGTCTCCCTGGGTGCCCATCCGCCACCAGCTCTCCACCGCGGCCTGGGCCTTGGCGACGTCCTCGTCAACTCCCCACTTGCAGGCAGCCCAGCGCAGGATCTGCTCGGTGGTGCCGGTGAAGGCGCCGTCGACCCGGGCGTTGAGTCCGGTGGCGTCGGCCATCGCCGCACCCGGCTTGCTGTTCACGGTGGCGTTGGCGGCCTTGATCTCGGGCGGGGTGGCGACCGAGCGAACCCAGGTCGCGCATTGTGACCCGCTCGGCAGGGTGGCACCGACAGCCAGCGTGCTGAAGTGGCTGGGGGCCGTGCCGCCGGCGGGTGTGGTGCTGGTGCGGGTGGCGGTTGACGTGGGCGCCTTGGTGGCGCCGGCTGTCGCGCTGGCGGTGGGGGATGCGCCGGCCGTTGCCGAACGGGTGACCTTGACTGTCGTCGTGGTGTTGTTCCAGCTCAGAAGCGAACTCCAGTCGTTGGTGAAGACGCCGACCGCGATCCGATACGTGCCTGCGCCCACGGGAGCCGTCCACGGCGTGCTGAGGCTGCTGGAGTAACCGGCCTTCAGTTGCTGACCGGCCCAACTCTGCTGGGACACCCGCTCACCGGAAGGTGCGAAGACCTCGACGTCCACCACCACCGTGCGGTCCGTCGTGCTCTTCACCTTCGCGGTGAGCGTGCTGATCTCGGACTCGGCCACGGTCCGCGGGCGGGCCGATCCGCCGGCGCTCACCCCGTTCGTGGTCACCGCGGCGACCATTGCCACCGGCGGCGCGGAATCCCTGGAATCGGAGAAGGAGGCTCCGACCGCGACCACGATGGCGCTCACCGACAGCACGGTCGCCCCGACGACAACGGGGACAGGGCTGATTCTCATGAACCTTTTCCTCCGACTCCGGCCAGCGGTCCGCTGCCGCCCTCTAGTCGTCTGTGCCGGTCGCAAGGTTGCCCGGCCCGCGGAAATGGCCTCAATCGGCGTCCGGGCACGGCACTGGGCTGGAGCGGCAGCCGGGCAGGGAGCTGAGGCCGAACCCGGTCAGGAGCGCCAGCGTGTGGCCCAGGTCCGTGAACGTTGGACTGGTGATGTGCAACCAGGGCGGTCCGAGCAAGATCGGCAATGACCACATGCCGATCAGGGCGGCGACGTAGAGCCGTCGCCACCGACCACGCGGAACGGCGACGGCGAGCAGCCCGCTGACACAGGCCAGGCCGTAGCTGAAGCCAACGTCGGTGGCTTGACTCACGTTGGGCTGCAGCACGCCGTGGAAGATGCTGGTCAACACCGTGACCGCGACGCACAGCGTGGCCAGCAGATGGCCGATCAGGATGCTCACCAGCACTGCCGCTCGGCCGAAGTAGTACTGCGCAAAGGCATAGGTCACGACCAGAACGGGCAGGAGGAGCAGCTCGGCCGGCTCGGAGATCACGAAGGCGCTCAGGGCCAGGGCCTCGAACGGATGCGTCCGCAGGTTGATCAGGTTCGTGCTCGCCTGCGCCACGATGGACTCGGCCGTCGCGCCGCCGATCACCTCCATGTACATGAACACGGCGACCACGATCCCGGCGTACCCGAGTGCGACGTCGCTGCGCATCACGAGCCGGTGAACCACTCGCTCCATCGCGGACACCGCCCGTGCCTGGCGAGTCACTTGCCGCCAGGTGGGCAGTCCGGCGGTCCGTCCCAGCGGT
>DATINJ010000103.1:0-3851 GCA_035474375.1 Kineosporiaceae bacterium
CGGATATGTCACCGCGGGAAGCCTGTTCGCGCTCGGCCTGACCAGTTGGCAGGTGCTGATCTCGTTGCTGGTCGGCATTGTCATCGTCCAGTTCTTCGTCAACCTGGTGGCAAAACCCAGCCAGGCGGCAGGTGTTCCCTACCCGGTGATCTGCCGGGCGCCATTCGGCGTCCGCGGCGCGAACATCCCGGCCATCATCCGCGGCTCCATCGCCGTCGCCTGGTACGGCATCCAGACGTTCTTGGCCGCCGCCGCCCTGGACGTCGTTCTGGTCCGGTTGTTTTCCGGGCTGAAACCGTTCGCCGACGTGAATCAGCACGGGCTGCTCGGCTTGTCCACGCTGGGCTGGTTCACCTACGCCTTTCTCTGGGTTCTGCAGGCAGCGGTCTTCTGGATGGGAATGGAGAGCATTCGGCGGTTCATCGACTTCTGTGGCCCGGCGGTTTACGTGGTGATGTTCGCGCTCTGCGGCTACCTGCTGATCAAATCCGACTGGCACGTTTCGCTGAACCTCAGCGAGAAGAAGCTGACCGGCTGGCACGTCGTCACCACAATGCTCTCGGCGATCGCCCTGGTGGTGTCGTACTTCTCCGGACCGATGCTCAATTTCGGTGACTTCTCGCGCTATGGAAAGGATTTCGAATCGGTCAAGCGCGGAAACCTGCTCGGCCTGCCGGTCAACTTCCTGGTGTTCTCGCTTCTGACCGTGGTCACGGCGGCGGCGACGATTCCGGTGTTCGGTGAACTGATCACTGACCCGGTGGAGACGGTGTCCCGGATCGACAGCACCTTCGCGATCGTTCTCGGTGCCTTGACCTTCACCACCGCCACGATCGGGATCAATATCGTGGCCAACTTCATCTCACCGGCGTTCGACTTCTCGAACGTCAGTCCGCAGAAGATCAGCTGGCGGATGGGCGGCATGATCGCCGCCGTTGGCTCGGTGATCCTCACCCCGTGGAACTGGTATGCCAATGACGATGCCATTCAGTACACCCTCGGGGTTCTGGGCGCCCTGATCGGACCGTTGTTCGGCGTCCTGATCGCGGACTACTTCCTGATCCGTAAGGAGCACGTCGTCGTTGACGACCTGTTCTCGATGTCCGAAACCGGGCGCTACTGGTACAAGAATGGCTACAACCCGGACGCGGTCGGCGCCACCGCTATCGCCGGTGCGGTCTCGATCGCCTCGGTGATCCTGCCCAAACTGCTTGAGTCGGGGCTGTGGATCAGCGACTACAGCTGGTTCATCGGCTGCGGCATTGGTTTCGTCGTCTATTACCTGATGGCTGGCCGTGACGGATCGCCCACGCAGAAGGCCTTGGACGGGCATTCAAAGGCCCTCCAGCCGGAATGACCGGCCGTTCTCGATTGACGTGATCGGATGAGCAGGGGGAATCGGAATGCGGATCCGAGTGATCAATCCGAACACCACTGAGTCGATGACCGCCACGATCGCCAAGGCTGCCCGGGCCGTCGCCGGCCCGGGCACCCTGATCGAAGCGGTCACGTCACCGATGGGCCCGGCCTCGATCGAGAGCCACTACGACGAGGCGCTCAGCGTTCCGGGAGTGCTGGCCGCGATCGCCGAAGGTGAGGCCGGCGACGTGGTCGACGGCTACGTGATCGCCTGCTTCGGCGACCCCGGCCTGGAGGCCGCACGGGAACTGGCCCGCGGTCCGGTCCTCGGGATCGCCGAGGCGGCGATGCATGCGGCCAGCTTCCTGGGCCGAGGATTCAGCGTCGTCACCACCCTGGGACGCACCACCGGCCGGGCCCGGGACCTGGCCGAGCACTACGGGATGGGTCGGCACTGTCTCGGGATCCATGCCTGCCAGATCCCGGTACTGGAACTGGAGACCGATCCTGGTGCCCAGGCAGCGATCACCCAGGTCTGCCGGACGGCGGTGGAGCAGGACGGCTCGGACGCGATCGTGCTGGGCTGCGCCGGGATGGCCGACCTGTGCGCCTCGATCTCCGAGCAGATCGGCGTGCCGGTAGTGGACGGTGTGGCGGCCGCAACCGTGCTGGTCCAGTCCCTGGTGACACTGGGTTTGATCACCAGCGCGCGAAGCGAGTTCGCCGCACCCCCACCCAAGCCCTATGCCGGGCTGCTGACTCCCTTCGGCGCTGCACCTGCGGAAGATCGGTGATCCGGGCTCGTCGGATCAGAGCAATTTGAAGCGGAGGCAGACCACCGGGGTGCGGTCGTCGATTCGGCGGCCGATCCGCTCCCAGTACGCGCGGTGAGCCGTCGCCCAGTCCAGGTGACCGGCGAACCCCTCCCCCTCGGCCTGGGCGAAGTCGTTGGTCACCTCGGCGAACGGGACGACGTCCAACCCGGTGATCTCGACCAGTCCGACTCGCCGTCCGTCGTCCCCGATGAGCACCAGTTGCTCGCCGATGGATTCCAGCGCCTCGCCCTCGATCTCGTAGTCACTGAGCAGTCCCGCCGTGGCCCGCTTGTGCCCCGAGAGCACCAGGCCCACCAGCTCCTGCCGCAGCTCGCCCGGCGTCCCCAACTCCAAGGTCCGCAGCCCGTCCATCCGTGGCCATGTCATGACAACAGATAATCATGGTCATCCGGTTTGGCCAGTACCGGGCGGTGGCGTGTTGCAATGTCCGTTGGGACGGCGTCCACCCACTCTCGCTCCACCGCAAAGAGCCGCTCTCCTTCGGGTGTTCCCCACTTCTGAATGAACGCCGTTTCACCACGTGCCACCCGGCGCCGGGTGAATCGCTCTCCTGCCCTCCGACGCTCATCAAGTACCTGAGTGAAGCTGCCGCGATCCGTCGCTGCGAGACCGTAGGCATCGAGGAAGATCTGCAATCGGTCGCGCACGTCCGCATCCCCGTACACCGAGTCCCGTCGAGCAGGCGCGGTGAATGGAACGCACAGCCGGGCCGCGCTCACGACGTCCCAGATCCGGCGGCCAGGAGCGGCGAACTCCCAGTCGATGATCGCGACCGCTTTGCCGTCCCGAGTGACGACGTTCTCCGGGCAGACGTCCGCATGGACGATCAGCGGTCCGCCGTGCGGGTCTGGGATCTGGTCCGACCACTCCAGGCCTGTCGGCGGCCGCCAGATTGCTAGCACGTCATGGATTCGACGCAGCAGATGCCCGAGCGAGACCAGGAACTGCTCGCTTGCGACCCACTGTGGGAATGGTGGGACGGCGACCATTCCCTCGATGAAGCTCAGCACCTCACGCCCCTGCTCGTCCCGGCCGAGCGGCACCGGCGTAACACCGGGCAGCACCTCGTTCAGGTGAGTCAGAAGGGCGTGGGTGGCAGCAGTAGACGCTCGCCAGGGCCGACGGACCGTGTCGCCGACTTTGGTCACCAAGCCTGCGTTACCGACCCCACCGTGAAGAACCGTCTCCGCCATGAGTCGAATCTAAATTACGGTCCGGCCCACCGCCTCCGCCACTGCCTTCTCGCGGCGAGGAAGCAGGAACGAGGTCGTCAGGATGAGGAGGCCCGCGACCTCAATGGCGGTGCGGGCACTGGTGAGCGTCGCCAGCACGCCCCAGAGACCGGACATGATCGCGCTCATCGCTTTGCTGGAAACCGACCACGCGGTCAAGGTACGGACCACCCCGGTCGTTCGGGACCTGCTCGAGCCGGCGGGTGGCGAACAGGGGGTTGAACACACCCATGCACGTCCACCATTTCGTGATTAAGGCCTTCGAGCGCTCGACAAGAGGGCAACCTGCGCTATCACGCCTACCGTCGCCCAGGGCGACGCTTGAATGCCGGTCTGGCCTCCGTCGATTTTGGATGCCCTGGGTGAATTTGATCGACGATTACCGTTCCCGCCCGCTGCTTGCGCCCTTCCCCCACAGGGGTGA
>DATINJ010000104.1:0-18620 GCA_035474375.1 Kineosporiaceae bacterium
CCGCCCCAAGATCGCCAGCTCTGCCCCTGGTCCCAGTTTCTGGCTCCAAGATCGCCAGTTCCGCCGGGTTGGGGTTCCGGCGCCAAGATCGCCAGCTCCGCCGGGTCGGGTTCCGGCGCCAAGATCGCCAGCTCTGCCCGGTTCTGGGCCCGATTTGGGCGCGTTTCCGGGCACAGCTGCCGATCTTCAGCGGGGTCCTGGCGGCAAGGTCGCCAGGTCCGCCGGGTCGGGTACCGGATCCAAGGTCGCCAGCTCCGCCGGGTCGGCGTTCCGGCTCCAAGATCGCCAGCTCTGCCCGGTTCTGGGCCCGATCTGGGCGCGTTTCTGGGCACGACTGCCGATCTTCAGCAGGGTCCTGGCGGCAAGGTCGCCAGCTCTGCCGGGTCCTGGCGGCAAGGTCGCCAGCTCTGCCGGGTCCTGGCGGCAAGGTCGCCAGCTCTGCCCGGCTCTGGCGCAATGAGCGCCAGTTTCGCCTGGTTCTGGGCCCGATCTGGGCGCGTTCCCGGGCACGACTGCCGATCTTCAGCGGGGTCATTCGTGTCCTCCACAGGTAGGACGACGGGGAGGTTATGCACAGGTTCGCGGGTGGGGACGGTATGCCGCCGGGCGAAGGCTCAGAGTCTTGGCATGACATCGTCAATTCGCTGGGGCGAACCCGTTGGGTCCGGGCCGGGTGCGCAGGTACCGCAGATAGCCGCTGCACAAGCAGGGGTATTCACCGCCCGGCAGGCGGAACGGCAGGGCTGGAGCCGGAAGCGGATCCGCAAGCGACTCCAGGTCGGCTTCTGGGTGCCGGTGCTCGGCCGAGGGATCACGTTGGCCGGCAACGACATCTCGGCGGCGCAACTCGGCTGGGCCACCTACTTGACCATGGTCAAGGATGCCTCCCGGGATTTCTCAGCGGCGAGCGTCGATGACTCTGGGTGGACGTCGAACGTGGTGAGCCATATGACCGCCGGGGCGGTGTTTGGGTTCCCGTTGGCCGGCGCGGTCGGAGGGCACATCGTCGCGAGCGTGCACCAATCGCCAGCCGGGATCCACGTGCATCGCGATCAGTTGTCGAACTCCGATGTGGTGCGGATCGGCGGGTTGCCACTGACCACGCGGCGGCGAACGGCCCTCGACTGTTTGGCGCTCCTGGAATGGGACGAGGCGGTCAATCTCTGGGCTTGGCTGCTGTCTCGTCAGATCCTCACGGCTGAAGCGCTGGCCGCAGCGGTACGAAGCCGGTTCGGACGCCGGGGGACACCAACCCTGATAAGGCTCTTGAGCATGGCTCGGTCCGGAGCCGCGAGTATCGCGGAACTGCGGTTCCATCAACTACTTCGCTCGGCCAGGCTATCCGGATGGCACGCTAACGTGCAGGTTAGGGACGTCGCCGGGGTGATTGCCGTTGCCGATGTGCTGTTTCCGGCAGAGCGCTTGGTGATCGAGATCGACGGGTTCGCTGTGCATTCGGGTCGGGCCCGGTTCGTGGCCGATCGGCGCCGGCAGAACCGACTGATCGCAGCGGGTTACACGGTGTTCCACGTTACCTGGGACGACCTTCGAGATCGCCCGGAGGCTGTGCTGGCCGATCTCCGCGCTGTCTTACTCCGGCTCAGCCTTCCCTGATCCATGATCGCCGACTGCGCCCGTTGTGAGGCCCTGCCTGGGGGTGTTTCGCGGCATGACTGGCGATCTTGAAAGGTCGTCCAGGCTCAGTCGATCTGGGGCTCAGCGGATCTGGAGCTCAGTCGATCTGGGGCTCAGTCGGTTCGGGGTTCAGCGGATCTGGGGCTCAGTCGGTTCGGGGTTCAGCGGATCTGGGGCTCAGCCGGTTCGGGGTTCAGCCGGTGCGGTCGGGGCCATCGTCGCCGTTGGATTGCAGGACGCTGAACTCGGCTCCGTCGGGGTCGCGCAGGGTGGCCATCCGGCCGTACGGGGAGTTGAGGTCGTGACTGAGCACCTGGCCACCGGCCTGTTCGGCCGCGGTGACCGCGGCTTCCGTATCAGCCACCGCGAAATAGACCAACCAGCGAGCCGGGTCCTTCGGATTCTCGAGCCCGCCGATGCCGCCCAGCGGGACGTCGTCGCCCGGCAACGCGAACAAGTGGTAGTTCACTCCGCCGTCGGCCAACGGTTCGGTGCGGTAGTCGAAAACCGCCGAATAGAAGGCCCTAGCCGCCTCCGGGTCGGACGAGTGCAGGTCTGCCCAGATCAGGGCGCCGGGTTCGTTCACCACCCCGGCGCCGACGTGGGTACCGGCCTGCCAGACGCCGAACCGCGCACCGGTCGGGTCGGCGGCGATGAAGGCTCTGCCCAGGGTTCCGACATCGTGCGGTGGCAACAACACTTGCCCGCCGTGAGCCGGGGTCGCGGTGGCAATCTTGTCCACATCGTCACCGGCCAGGTGCAGCGTCCATCTGGCTGGGGCACCGCGCGGCAACGGGCCGAGTCCAGCGGCCGCCGCACCCTGGACCTCGGCGATGACATAGCCGCCGAATTCGATATCGGTTGGCCGGTAACTCCAACCGAGGACCTGCGCGTAGAAATGCTTGGCTGCCTCCACGTCGGGAACGGTGAGATCAGCCCAGCAGGGCACTCCGTCGGGCCAGCGGGAGCTTCGAATACTCATCCATCCATGAGACCTCCACGAACGGCGGGCTGTCCATGATCGATGTCCGTCGCTTTTGCCCGTTCGGCGAAGATTCGCAGAATTCCGGTCCAGCCGTTGTCACTGCCGAAGCTGCTGCGCATCTTGTTCGTGGCCGAACCGAACCGGTCGAGATTGCGGTGCTCCAGTTCGACCAGGGTCAGGTGTGGGCCGAGTTCGGTGAACGTGACCTCGATTTCGGTGACCAGGTGGGGGTTGTAGTCGAACTCGGCGTCCAACTGCCAGGCGAGCACCAGCCGAGCTGGCGGATCCCAGGTCAGCACCGTGCCCCAGTCACCGAGGAAGCCGTCGGTGCCCCGGGCGTACCAGCGGCCACCGGCTTTCGGTTCCAGAACGACTTGTGCCAGCTCGCCGGTTCCGTTGTAGTGCGAGCGTGGCCACCAGGTGTCGAAGTGCTCGGTGAAGACGGTGAAGGCGTGCTCTCGGGTGGCCTTGACCGTGACGCTGGTCCGGACGAAGGTGCCCGGTGGCTGCTCGGTCGGCGTCATGAATCCTCCTGGGAAGGCGGTGGGGTCGAAGAAGTGGCCTCGGCCAGGTCGGCGAATGAGGTCAGTGCCTGAGTCCAGAACCCGTCGAGATAGCTGCGCAAGGCCGCCAGGCCGGCCGGATCGAGGTGGTAGACCCGGCGGGTGCCGACCGCACGGTGGCCGACCACCCCGGCCTCCGCAAGGACTTTGAGGTGCTGGGAAACGGCGGGGCGACTGACCGGGAGCCGAGCGGCGAGGTCGGTGACGGCGAGCGGGCCGGAAGCCAGGCACTCGACGATCGACTGCCGGGTCGGGTCGCCGAGCGCGGTCAGCACCGCATTACCGTAAGTCGCCACGAACGGTAAGCTGCCACTTACCGAGCCTGCAGTCAAGACCGTTCCGTTCTGGGCCTCGTCTTTCTCGCGCCGGTGGCGGACGTAGGCTCGGGTGGTGTCCATCGACCCCTCCACCCCGCCGTCGCTCGCCTCGCCGTCAGCGGGTCTTGGATCGGAGCCGGGCGCTGCCACCGGCATCGGCTCCTGGCCCGGTACTCAGGTGCGGGCCGCGATCCGCGCCACCTTCGACGAGCTGGGCGACGCCCCACAGTTGCCCTACCTACCGGAGCTGCCGGCTCGCGGGCCGGGCGCTGACCTGATCGGCCGGACCGCCGCGCTGTTGGTGGATCTGCCGGTCGATCTGCAGCCGTCCGGGTGGCGACTGGTGGATCATCCTGGGCGGGACGTGAAGCGAGCGAAGTCCTTCTTGGGTGAAGACCTCGATGTGCTCGCGGAGGTGGCCGACGGCTATCGAGGCCGTTTCAAGCTCCAGGTCGCCGGGCCGTGGACGCTGGCGTCGGCGCTCTGGTTGCCTCGGCTGGAGCGGGCCGTGGTCGACCCCGGCGCGGTCCGGGACCTGATCGGATCCCTGGCCGAGGGCATCACCCAGCATGTCCAGGAGGTGTCCCGGCTGCTGCCCGGCGTCGAGATCGTGGTCCAGCTCGACGAACCAGGGCTGCCTGCCGTCCTCACCGGAGCGCTACCGACGGCCAGCGGTTTCGGCCGGCTCCGCGCCGTCCAGGAACCGACCATCGTCGAGGGTTTGCAGGCTGTTCTGGAGGCCGCCGTCGAGGCCGGCGCGGTCGGCACGGTGTTGCATTCCTGTGCCGCCGACCTGCCGATCGAGATGCTGGTCAAGACCGGGGCCGGGGCGCTCTCGCTGGACCTCGCCCGGTTGCGGACGGCCGGTTGGGAACAGATCGCGATCGCGGTCGAGGGTGGTACCCAGCTCTGGGCGGGCGCGATCGACACCTCGGACGCCGTGCTGGCCGGCACGATGCCCCGGCCGGACACCGTGGCCGATGCCGTCTGGACGCCGTGGCGGACCCTTGGCCTGGACGTCGCTTCGGCCGGAGCGGTCGTGATCACGCCCGCCTGCGGGCTGGCCGGGGCCAGCCCGGCTGCCGCCCGGTCGGTACTGAAGCTGGCCAAGAGTGCTGCCGCGGTGTTGGCCGAACGCGCGTCCGGGTAGGGCGGGGTCTCCTGGCCCACTCGCGGGGCGGCCGACGGGAAACTGTCAGTGGTCTCGGGCAGGATGAACGTTGTGAGCCAGAGCGAAGAGAGCGTCGCCGTAGAAGAAGAGCCGTCCGTGCCCGAGAGCGGCACCGGTGGTACTGCCGTGCCCGAGCAGGCACCGGTGCCGGATGAGGCCCGGCACCAGTGGACCGACCTGGCCGAGCAGATTCAAGGGCACCGCTTTGCCTACTACGTGCGTGACTCACCAACCGTCTCGGACGGCGAGTTCGACCAGCTGATGCGCCAGTTGGAGGCGCTGGAGGCGGAGTTTCCCTCGCTCCGGACGCCAGACTCGCCCAGTCAGCAAGTTGGCGGCACGTTTTCGACCGACTTCGACCCGGTCGATCACCTGGAGCGGATGCTCAGCCTGGACAACGTCTTCAGCCTGGACGAGCTACGGGCCTGGGCCGAGCGGGTGGAGAAGACCGTTGGTGCGGGTATTCGGTACCTGTGCGAGATGAAGATCGATGGCCTGGCGGTCAATCTGCTCTACGAAAACGGTCGGCTGGTCCGGGCGGCGACCCGGGGTGACGGTCGCACCGGTGAAGACGTCACCTTGAACGTCCGCACCATTCAGGGAATCCCGCACACCCTGGCGACCGGTTCCACCGTGCCGTTCCCCGAGCGAGTAGAGATCCGCGGCGAGGTGTTCTTCCCGATCGAGGGCTTCCGAGAGCTCAATGCCACCCTGGTTGAGCAGGGCAAGGCACCGTTCGCCAACCCGCGCAACGCCGCCGCTGGGTCACTGCGGATGAAAGACCCACGGATCACCGCCTCGCGGCCCCTGCGGATGCTGGTGCACGGCATCGGGGCCCGCCAGGGCTTCGACATCGATTCGCAGTCACACGCCTACGAGTTGCTCAAGGCTTGGGGGCTGCCGACCAGCCCGTCCTACAAGGTCGTCGACTCGGTGGATGCGGTCTGCGCGTTTGTCGAGTGGACGGGCGAGCACCGGCACGACCAGTCACACGAGATCGACGGTGTCGTGGTGAAGGTCGACGACATCGGGCTGCAGCGCAGGCTCGGCACCACCAGTCGGGCGCCGCGCTGGGCGACCGCGTTCAAGTTCCCGCCGGAAGAGGTCAACACCAAGCTGCTGGACATCCAGGTGCAGGTGGGCCGCACCGGCCGGGTCACCCCGTTCGGAATCATGGAACCGGTGCTGGTGTCCGGTTCGACCGTGGCGAACGCGACGCTGCACAATGCCCAGGAGGTCCGGCGCAAGGGCGTGCTGATCGGTGACACCGTGGTGCTGCGCAAGGCCGGTGATGTGATCCCGGAGATCGTCGGGCCGGTGGTCGAGGCCCGCGACGGCACCGAGCGCGAGTTCGTGATGCCCACCCATTGTCCGGAGTGCGGCACTGAGCTCAAGCACCAGAAAGAGGCGGACGTCGACATCCGCTGCCCGAACTCGCGGTACTGCCCGGCGCAGCTGCGCGAGCGGCTCTCGCACGTGGCCGGCCGGGGTGCCTTCGACATCGAGGCGCTCGGCATGGAGGGGGCGATCGCGCTGCTCGGCTCGGGCGTGGTCAAAGACGAGGGTGACCTGTTCGACCTCACCGCAGACGACCTGATCAAGGTCCCGCTCTACACCCGCAAGGACGGCGAGCTGTCCGCGAACGGGCACAAGCTGCTCGACAACCTCCAGAAAGCCAAGGCTCAGCCGCTGTGGCGGGTCCTGGTGGCGTTGTCGATCCGGCACGTCGGTCCGACCGCGTCCCGAGCGTTGGCGCAATCGCTGGGCTCGATGGACCGGATCCGAGAGGCCAGCCTGGAAGAACTGGCGGCCTCGGACGGGGTCGGCCCGGTGATCGCGGTCGCGGTCACCGAATGGTTCGGCGTTGACTGGCATGCCGAGGTGGTCCGGCGCTGGGCGGCGTCCGGGGTGCGGATGGCAGACGAGGTGGATGCTTCGACGCCGCGCACGCTGGAAGGGTTGAGCATCGTCGTCACTGGATCGCTGGAAGGTTTCAGCCGGGACGAGGCGAAGGAGGCGATCCTCAGCCGTGGCGGTAAGGCCTCCGGAAGCGTCTCGAAAAAGACCGCTTTCGTGGTCGTCGGAGAGAGCCCGGGAACCAAGCACGACAAGGCGGTCCAGCTCGGCGTCCCGGTGCTGGACGAGGCCGGGTTCCGCACCCTCCTGGCCGAAGGTCCAGCAGCGGTAACCCCCGAACCAGCGGACAGTCCCGAACCGGAAGCCGCCGCCGAACCAGAAGCCGCCGAACCGGAGGCCGCTGCCGAACCGGAGGCCGCTGCCGAACCGGAGGCCGCCGAACCGGAGGCCGCCGAATCAGCGGTCACAGCACCACCGGAGTCGAGCTGACCAGGTCGGCCACCGAGCGGCCGATCTGCACCTCGAAGGTGCCGGGTTCGACGGCCCAGCTGCCGGCGTCGCTATCCCAGTGTGCAAACGCACGCCGCGGGATGGTGATGTCGACGGTGGCCTTCTCGCCCGGATCGGCTTCCACCGCACGGTGACCGGCCAGCCATCGAACCGGCCGGTCGAGCGCGCTGACCGGGCGGGACAGATACACCTGCACCACCTCTCGCCCCCGCCGCCCTCCGGTATTGCGTAGCTCGACGCGGGCCGTCACCTGGCCCGCGCCCGCGCTCTCGACCAGCGTGGAGTCGTACTCCCAGCTGGTGTAGCCAAGGCCGTGCCCGAACCAGTAGGCGGGCTGCAGCCCGTCGCGCAAGAAGCGGCGGTGGCCGATGTGCAGGCCCTCGTCATAGCTCAGCTGCCCGTCGATCGGCGTGGTGGACGGCAGGCCGGCTCGCTCGTCCTCCGGCCAGGTGTTCGGCAGCCGACCGCCTGGCTCGACGACCCCCAGCAGGACGTCGGCGAGCGCATTTCCGAACTCCTGGCCGGGGAACCAGGTCAGCAGCACGGCCGGTACCTGGTGTCGCCACGGCAACAGCACCGGAGCGCCGGAGTTGACGACGACCACGGTGCGCGGGTTGGCCGCAGCCACCCGGCTGATCAGTTCGTCCTGACGGCCGGGCAGGGTGAGCGAGGAGCGGTCGAAGCCTTCGCTCTCGACCTCCTCCGTGGTGCCGACGACGACCACCGCCACGTCGGCCGCAGCGGCCAAAGTCACCGCGTGCTGGATCTCGGCGTCTTCCCCAGCGTCCGGCACTGCGGCGTTCAGCTGGAAATTCGCCAGCGTGACACCGGCCGCGGCAGTCGCGAGACCGGCCGGTTCGTGTCGCATTTCGATCCGAACGAGCTGGCCTTCGTGCAGGTCCAGAACGGCACCGTGCTGCGGCGGAGTCATCAGGCCTTCGACCGGGTCGGCCCCCGGGGCCAAGACGAGTTCGGTGTCGAAGACGACCTGCCCGTCGATGGTCAGCCGGGAATGGCCGAGCCCGGAGACGCCCACGGTCCATCTGCCGGAAACCGGTACCTGGAGCACGGTCCGGACTTCGATGGCGGACACTCGGGCGGTGGGCACGTCGGCACCGAAGCCACCGAGCCAATGGAATACGCTCGCCCTGCGAACTTCGGACCCGAGCACCATTCCCTCGGCGTCCAGGAAGCGGATCTCGCAGCCCTCGGCGGTGTCGTCCGGGACCAGCAACAGGGCCGGATCCACGGGCTGTAGCCGGGTATGGGCGTGTACCCCGGGCGTGGTGTCGATGTCCACTGACGGCGGCAACGCAGCCCGCAGCCCGGCCAGCGGTGAGATCGTGTACGGCGGAAAGACCATGGCGCTGCCGCCGCCCAGGGTGCGGCCATGGGCGGCGTTCGGGCCGAGGACGGCGACCCGGTGCAAGGCGCTCGCCGTCAGCGGCAGCACCGGGGTCTGCACGAGGTCGTCCGGATCCGGTGGGGGGGCGGTGTTGCGCACCAGGACGAAGCCTGCAGCGGCGGTGGCGCGAAGTTCGCGACTGATCTCCGGTTCCGACCAGTGGGTGGCCGCGCGAGCCGGGTCCATCCCGCCGGCTCCGTCCGGCGAGCCGGCGTCCGGTGAGGTCCCGTCCAAAGCGCCGACCCGGTGGGCCAGGCGCAGCAGTCGCCGCACCTTGTCATCGATGACGTCAGCGCTCACCCGACCGGCCCGCACCGCCTCGACCAGTAGCTCCTGCCAGGGACCGATCGGACCGGGCATGATCAGATCCAGCCCGGCATTGGCTGCCGGTTCGGTCGATCGACCGGCGTACCAGTCGGTCATCGTGACGCCGTCGAAATCCCACTCCTCCTGCAGGATTGCCCGCAGCATCGGGCTCTGCGTCATCGTCGTCCCGTTGACGCCGTTGTAGGCGGCCATCGCTGCCCAGGCTCGGGCTTCGGTGATGATCACCTCGAACGGGTACAGATACAGCTCGCGCAGGGTCCGCTCGCTCGCCCGCACGTTGACGGTGAAGCGCTGGGTCTCGCTGTCGTTTGCCACGAAATGCTTGGCGGTGGCACCGACACCCTGAGACTGCAGCCCTCGAACGTAACCGGCGCCGATCTCGGCGGTCAGTCGAGGGTCCTCGCTGAAGCACTCGAAATGCCTTCCGCCGTAAGGGCTTCGTTGCAAGTTGAGGGTGGGCGCGAGGAGTACGTCGACGCCCTTGCGGCGGCATTCGGAGGCCAGCAGCCGACCGATCCGTTGGACTCGGTCCGGATCCCAGGACGCCGCGAGGGCCGTCGGGGACGGGATGTTCGCGGACGTCGAGCGCTCGTCCCAGAGTTCGCCGCGGGCCCCCGCCGGTCCGTCCGACACCACCAGGCGGCGCAGGCCGATCTCCGGTTCTGCGTGCAGTGACCACAGATCCGCGCCGGTGAGCAGGCGGACCTTTTGTTCCAAGGTGAGGTGTTCCAGAGCGAGCTTGTCCAGCGAATCTGTCATTTCACCCTCCAGTCGCGAGACCGCTCAAGCGGGGTACAAAGTGTCGCAGATCGCTACGAATTGGTACAGGAGCGACATCAACCGGCACCGCATGCTTGAATTTCGATCTTGCGTCTGATCGGGCGCCGTCCCAAAGTTCTTTCCCGGGTAGTGAGATTTGCGCCGGCTTCGGCGGTGGTTCAGGGCTTTTGGAATCCGGCCGCGGTCAGCGTCTGAACCCCCACCCGGGAGCGCACGTAGTCGACGTACGCCTTGGCCAGAGCGGCATTCGAGGATCCGGTCAGGGTGCTGATCGGGTAGCTGGTCGAGGCGTTCACGTCGGCCGGGATCTTGATCCCGGTGACCTTGTCGCCGGCGGCCAGGACGTCGGTCAGGTAGACCACCCCGGCGTCGACCTCGCCGAGTTGCACCTTGGTCAGAGTGGCCTTGACGTCGACCTCTTCGGTGACCGGTCGGACGGTCAGCTTGGCGTTGCTGAACACGGCTCGCGCGCCTACCCCGCATGGCACCTCGGCGGCGCACAAAGCGACTTTGACTCCGGGTTTGGCCAGATCCGCGAGCGCGCTGACGGACGCCGGGTTGGCCGGCGGCACGGCGATCTCCATGACGTTCTTGGCGAACGTGGCCGGGGTGTCGGCGGCTTTGGCGGCGACCACGGCGTCCATGTTCTTGGCCGAGGCGGCGGCGAAGACGTCGGCCGGAGATCCGGCGATGATCTGGGTGGCTAGCCCGGAACTGGGCCCGAAGCTGAAGTTGATCTTTGTGCCCGGGTGCGCGGTCTCGAACCTCTGGCCCAGTTCGGTGAAGGAACCGGTCAGCGAGGCGGCGGCGAACACGGTGATCTCGCCCTTCAGCGCTGACCCGTCGCTGCCAACCGACGCCGCGCTGTCGCCGTCCGAGGATCCACAGGCGGACAGCAACGTGACGGCGGTGAAGGCAGCGACGGCGAGGGCAAGGGGACGGCGCACCAGGAAGCTCCAAACGTCGAGATCGAATCTCCAGCATAACCGCATCTGCAACACCAAATGATCATCTAGACCGCATTTGCGGATCTCTGGTCTCAATTTGTACGACTGTTCAGATCTGTCTTTCCTGCTTCGCTCGGAACGTGGTGTGATTCATGACCATGGACGCTGACGTCATCGTGATCGGGGCCGGCCTCGCCGGTCTGGCCGCCGCAGCCGAGCTCACCGATGCAGGCCGCAAGGTTCTGCTGCTGGACCAGGAGGGTGAGCAGAGCCTGGGCGGCCAGGCGTTCTGGTCCTTCGGCGGGCTGTTCCTCGTGAACAGCCCGGAGCAGCGCCGGCTACGGATCAAAGACTCGGCCGAGTTGGCCTGGCAGGACTGGCTCGGCACGGCCGGGTTCGACCGCGACGAGGACGACTTGCCGCGCCAGTGGGCACAGGCATACCTGGATTTCGCGGCCGGGGAGAAGCGCGCCTGGCTGCACGAGATGGGGCACCGGCTCTTCCCGGTCGTCGGCTGGGCCGAGCGTGGCGGGTACACCGCCACAGGGCACGGCAATTCGGTTCCCCGGTTCCACATCACCTGGGGGACCGGGCCGGGCATCGTCGCGCCGTTCGAACGCCGGGTTCGCCAGGCCGCCGAACGAGGTCTGCTGGAATTCCGGTTCCGGCACCAAGTGGACGGTCTGACCCTGACCGACGGCGTCGTCACCGGCGTCACCGGGACGGTGCTGGAATCAGACACCAACGTCCGCGGCGCGGCCAGCTCCCGGGTCGGCATCGGCGAGTTCGAATTCACCGCCCAGGCAGTGATCGTCAGCGCCGGTGGCATCGGCGGCAACCACGAACTCGTCCGCAAGGCCTGGCCCGCTCGGCTCGGCAGCCCGCCGGAGCACATGATCTCCGGAGTGCCGGCGCATGTCGACGGCCGGATGATGCAGATCAGCCAGAGTGCCGGCGGCAACATCATCAACCCGGACCGGATGTGGCACTACGTCGAGGGCATCCACAACTGGAACCCGATCTGGGGGCAGCACGGCATCCGAATCCTGCCCGGTCCGTCCTCGCTGTGGCTGGACGCGACCGGCAAGCGACTGCCGGTCCCGCTGTTCCCCGGCTTCGACACCCTCGGCACCCTGGAGTACCTGCGCGGCACCGGCCACGATCACAGCTGGTTCGTGCTCACCAAGAAGATCATCGAGAAGGAGTTCACCCTCTCCGGCTCGGAGCAGAACCCGGATCTGACCGGCAAATCCTGGCGGGACGTGCTCGGGCGGGCCCGGGCCGGCGTGCCCGCTCCGGTGCAGGCGTTCCTCGACCAGGGCGAGGACTTCGTCAGTGCCACCTCGCTGCCCGAGCTGGTCGCCAAGATGAACGCGGTGACCGGCCCCGCAGCGGACGGCACGGCCCTGCTGGACCTGGCCACGGTGGAGCGCGAGGTCCGGGCCCGGGACAACGAGATCGCGAACAAGTACACCAAGGACCTCCAGGTCACGGCGATCCGCGGGGCGCGCAACTACCTCGCCGATCGCATCGTCCGGGTGGTCAAGCCGCACCGGCTGCTCGACCCGGACGCAGGCCCCCTGATCGCCGTCCGGTTGTCCGTTCTGACCCGGAAAACCCTCGGCGGCCTGCAGACCGATCTGGACGCGCGGGTGCTGAACGCCGCTGGGACGCCGGTGCCCGGCCTGTACGCGGCCGGGGAGAGCGCTGGATTCGGCGGCGGCGGCATGCACGGATACCGCTCGCTGGAGGGGACCTTCCTCGGCGGCTGCCTCTTCACCGGCCGCACCGCCGGCCGAGCCGCGGCGAAAGCCACCGCCTGATCCGAGGAACCGCCTGATCCGGGCCCCTCGGTTGGAGTGCCCGGCAGACGTTTAGCTGGCCGACTTCCAGATCTTGTGCCAGCGTGGCTCAGGTCACATCTGGCGAACGGTCAGGGGAGTGCCATGCGTCGTCATCGTCGGGTTCTGGTCGCCGCCCTTGCGGCGGTCTCGGTGGCGGTGGCCGGAACCGTCGCGATCACCTTGAGTGGCCCGGCGGCCGTGGCCGGCGAGCGCCACGTCGACCAGGGCAAGCCCCACCCCGGGGCGGCCTCGGTGATCGGCGGCTACCGGCACCTCGTGGTGATCTACGAGGAGAATCACAGCTTCGACAACCTCTACGGCACCTGGGGCAAGGTCAACGGCCACCGGGTCGAAGGGCTGGCCAACGCCGCAAGAACCAGCACCCAGGTGGCGCAGAACGGCGAGCCCTACGGCTGTCTGCTGCAGAACGACGTCAATCTGACATCCCCACCGCTGCCGACCACCTGCACCGACCCGGCCCACGCCGTCCCAGCGTCGGCTTTCACCAATCGGCCGTTCCGGATCGACGACGAGATCCCGGCGGAGGCGACCACCTGCCCGGCGCCCGGAGTCTCCGCGCCGAACGGCGTGCTGAACGGCTCCGGCCTGCCCGGCGGCTGCACGCGCGACCTGGTTCACCGCTTCTACCAGGAGCAGTACCAGCTCGACGGCGGAAAGCAGGATCGCTACGTCACCGGCAGCGACGCGGTCGGCCTGACCATGGGGGTCTATGACACCCGGCAGTTGCCGATCTGGCGATACCTGCACTCGGCCGGCGCCCCGCACTACGTGATCGCCGACCACTTCTTCCAAGCGGCGTTCGGCGGGTCGTTCCTCAACCACCAGTACCTGGTGGCCGCCCGGGCGCCGGTGGACACCAGCGGTGGTGCGGACGGAGCCGTGCATTCGGTCCTGGACGCGAATGCCTTCCCGAACAAGACCTACCCGCTCTACACCCCGACCCGGGCGGACGTCGTCGACGGTCAGCTCACCCAGGCCTGCGGTCCGGCCGCGAATCCGACCGTGGCCTGCGGCGACCTAGCGGTGAACACGATCCAACCGGCGAGCGCCCCGCACGCCGCAAGCGGACCTCAACTCCCCCTGGTCGACGACGCCAGGTACCCGAACATCGGTGACCGGCTCTCCGCCGCAAAGGTCAGCTGGAACTGGTACTCCGGCGGCTGGAACGACGCCGAAGCCGGTCACCCCGGGCCACTGTTCCAGTACCACCACCAGCCACTGAACTACTTCGCCGCCTATGCCCCCGGCCAACCCGGGCGGACGCACTTGCGGGACGAGACGGAGTTCATCACCGCGGCCCAGACCGGGAAGCTCCCGACCGTGAGTTTCGTCAAGCCGTACGGTGCCGAGAACGAGCATCCCGGGTATGCCAGCGAGCCCGACGGCAGCGACCACCTGGTCGACCTGCTGACCACGATCACCAGCGGACCGCAGGCCCACGACACGCTCGTGGTGGTGACCTATGACGAGTTCGGCGGTCAGTGGGACCACGTCCCGCCGCCCGGCACCGGCGGTACCCGGGGAGTTCACGACGCCTTCGGACCGGGTACCCGGATTCCGGCGCTCGTGATCAGCTCCGCGCTGCCACATTCCGGCGTCGATCACACGGTCTACGACACCACGTCGATCCTGGCGACCATCGAGCGCGGGCTGCGGCTGGCGCCACTGACCCGCCGCGATGCCCGGGTTGCCGACCTACGACCAGCCCTGCGAGCGGCCGGGCAGCACTGATCGAGGCAAACTGATCGAGGAAAGCGGTATGGACAGCACCGAACGAGACGCCGTGATTCGAGGCGTCGCCGCCTTCATGGCCGAGTGCGTGGACGTGGCGCGGGCCGCCGCCGAATCCGAATCACCTGAGCTACGTGCCGTTTTGAAGGAGTACCTGGGGCAGGATCCGGGTTCCCTGCCGGTGGTCGGGTTGCTCGTCCAGCCGCACCAGTTCGTGAACCTGGACGTCGCGATGAAGTGGGTGGTCAAGGCCCACGGCGGGGGAACGATGATCGGAGTCGGAGGTGGCGACCAGCGGCATCACTTCTCGTTCGGTGACCTGGTGCAACGAGCCGGCCGGTGGGGGCGCTACCCGGTGGCCGCAGTCGAGTGTGCGTCGCTGGCCAGCGGGCCGGCCGAGCAGACCCAGGTCGTCGCTTACGGAATTCACCTGTTCCGGCACGACGGCACTGCGGTAGCGGTCCTGCAACGGCAGAGCCAGTCGAGGTTCGGCCGGGATCAGGCCGGGATCGAGGTGCTGGCTCCGACCGGGGTGGCCGAATCGCTGCTTGCCGAGGTCCGGACGGCGATGGTGGAGCGCAGCGTCTTCCGCGGCCAAGTCCTGACCCTCGGCCCTTCCGACGAGGCGTACGGCTCGGGCGTGGGTGGCATCACCTTCCACTCCCGGCCCCAGCTCACGCCCGACGAGATCGTCCTCCCGCCGGGAGCCTTGCTGCGGATCGAGCGGCATGTCGTGGGCGTAGCGGTACATCGGGAGGCACTCCTCGCAGCGGGGCAGCACCTCAAACGCGGGGTGCTGCTCTACGGACCGCCGGGTACCGGCAAGACCCACACAGTGCGGTACCTGCTGGCACAGATGGCCGACGTGACCACCGTTCTGCTGTCCGGAGCGTCGTTGCAATTCGTCGGGGCTGCCGCCGAACTCGCGGTCGCCCTGCAACCGGCCCTGGTCGTGCTCGAGGACGTCGACCTGGTAGCGGAGAACCGGGATCTGCACTCCGACGCCCAGCCGTTGCTCTTCACGGTGATGGAGGCCATGGACGGGCTGGCCGGGGACGCCGATGTCGCCTTCCTGCTCACGACGAACCGCGCCGACCTGCTCGAACCCGCCCTGGCGCAACGTCCGGGGCGAGTCGACCTGGCGGTCGAGATCCCGCTGCCGGATCGCCCGGCTCGGGCCGCACTCCTGCGCCTGTACGCCCGTGGCCTGCCGCTCACCCCGGCCGCCCTGGATACTGCCGCGGACCGAACGGAGGGCATCACCGCCAGTTTCGTGAAGGAACTCCTCCGCCGGACCACCCTGCTGGCGATCGAAGAAGGCCGGCCGGTCGCGGACACCGACCTGATCAACGCCCTGGACGAGCTTCACCACGACCGAGAAACCCTCACCCGGTCCCTGCTGGGTTCTCCCGCCTAGACTGGAAATTGTTACCGGTCACAGGTTTTGAAATTGCCTACTTGACGGGCCGCTCGGTTCACTCCATTGTTGCGCGCATCTGTCGCTCACTGCGCTAGTGACGGCGATTCAACCCCTGATAGAGGACGGCATGCGAGCTCAACGACGATTCGCGATGTTAACGTTAACAACAATGCTTCTAGGAATCGGGGTTTCGGTTTCGGCGGGCACCGCCCAGGCGGCCAGTCCAAGCCTGACGATTCAGGTCAACAAGACCTCAGCGACCACCAGTTCCACTCAGTGGGGCCACATCGTCGAGGACATCGGCCACTCCGTCGAGGGCGGGCTGAACGCAAACCTGGTGCGCAACAGCACGATGAAGGAGGGCGGTGCCAACCCGCCGTCCTCGTGGTCGCTGGTCACCTCGGGCAGCGGGGCGGGGTCGATCTCGACCGACACCTCCGCGCCACTCAACTCCGCGAACCAGTCCGCGCTGAAACTGGCCGTCACAGCCAATGGCGGGGTGGGCAGCGTGGGCGTCGCCAATTCCGGCTTCTACGGGGTCGGGCTCAAGCCGAAGGTCTCGTACACCGCGACCTTCTTCGCCCGGGCGTCGGGCGGCTTCGCCGGTTCGATGCGCGTCGCGCTGGAGTCGACCGCGGGAACCGTCTACGCCACTGCCGACACGGCATCGCTCACCGACACCTGGCACCGGTACACCGTCGACATGCTGACTTCGGCCGCCACTCCGGTCGGGACAAACAACCGAATTGTCTTCTCCCCCAATGGAACCGGGACTGGCGCCGTCTATCTGAACGTCGTCCAGGTCACCCCGCCCACCTACCGCGACACCGGGCTCCGGCAGGACCTGATGGAGAAGATGGCCTCCATCAAGCCGGGCTTCTGGCGGGTGCCGGGCGGTAACTACCTGGAGGGCAACACGCTGGCGACCCGGTTCGACTGGAAGGCCACCATCGGTTCCGTCGAGACCCGCCCCGGACACCAGAACGACGCCTGGGGGTACTGGTCGACCGACCAGGCCGGGCTCAAGGCCTACCTCGACATGGCCGAGTCCACCGGTGCCGAGCCGCTGCTGGGGCTGTTCGCCGGGTACACCCTGAACGGCACCAAGGTCGCGCAGGCAGACCTGCAACCGTACGTCCAGGATGCGCTCGACGAGATCCAGTACGTGACCGGCGCCGCCGACACCACCTGGGGCGCCCGCCGAGTGGCGGACGGGCACCCGGAGCCGTACCAACTCAACTACGTCGAGATTGGCAATGAAGACTTCTTCGACACCTCCGGCAGCTACAACAGCTACCGCTTCCCGATGTTCTACGACGCGATCCGAGCTGCCTACCCGGATCTGAAGATCGTGGCCAGCACGCCGGTCAACAGCCGCACCCCGGATGTCCTCGACGATCACTACTACAGCAACAGCCCGTCGACCTTCACCAACATGGCCAATCAGTACGACCTCACCAGCCGGACCGGACCCAAGATCCTGGTCGGCGAGTACGCGGTCACCGACGGCGGCGCGAACAGCAACCCCACCGGCACTCTCGGCGGTGCCGTCGGGGAGGCCGCGTTCATGGCCGGGCTGCTGCGCAACGCCGACGTCGTGATGGGCGCCTCCTACGCCCCCGCCCTGGCCGATGTGAAGAACTTCAGCTGGGCCACGAACCTGATCGGGTTCGACTCGTCGAGCTCCTTCGGTTCGCCCTCGTTCTACGTCCAGCAGATGTTCGGCGCGAACAAGGGCGAGTACGTCCTGCCGACGTCCTTCGCCGATGCCTCCGCCCAGGTCACCCAGGTGGCGACCCGGGACTCGGCTGGCAACACGTACATCCACGTGGTCAACCCCACCGCGAGCGCGGTCGCGGCGACAGTGCACCTGGCCGGGGCTCGTTCGGTGTCGGACACCGGTACCGCCACCGTGCTCACCGGCGACCCGGCCGCCCGGAACAGCATCTCGGCACCGGCCACGGTGGTGCCGGTCACCAGCACCTTCACTCCCGCGCTGGCCGGCTTCGACTACACCTTCGCGGCGAACTCGGTAACCCTGCTCACCCTCAAGGCGAAGAGCTCGATCACGCCGTACCTGCCCACCGGCAAGCCGCTGTCGCTGCGGGTCGCCGTCCCCGGGGACAGCACCCAGTACGTCGCCACATCGGGCACCGCGCCCGTGGTGGCCTCGGTGACGTCGGCCAGTTCCGGCGACGCGCGCAAGGCGGCCAGCTGGCTGGTGCACGAGGGCTTCGGCGACGCGGACTGCTACTCGCTGGAATCGCGCTCGAACCCGGGACTCTACCTGCGCCGTAGCGGCGACACCGTGGTGCTGAGTGCCGTCGAGGACGGCAACACCTTCGCCAAGGAGGCCACCTTCTGCACCGCGGCAGGCTCCCTGACCAACGGCCTCTCCCTGGTACCCAAGACCGCCACGACGCGCTCGCTGCGCAAGTACGGCAACCAGCTGTACCTGGCAGTCAAGGGCGGGTCCAACGCCTGGGACACCGCCACCGGCTTCTCCAGTGACACCACGTTCTTCCCGACCACCAGCCTGTCGCGCAGCTCCGTGGACGTCCCGCTGGGAAGGGCCTCGTTCCAGCCGAAATCGGCGAGCTACGCCGGCTACTCGCTGGCGCACTTCGCCTTCCTGGGCATCGTGTCGCAGACCACCGCCAGCAGTTCAGCCACGGTCCGCCAGGACAGCACCTTCACCGTGGTGCCGGGACTTGCGGATCCGTCCTGCTATTCGTTCCAGTCGGTGAACTACACCACCCGGTACCTGCGGCACAACAACTACCGGATCCGGCTCGACCCGAACGACAGCTCGGCGCTCTTCGCGGCTGACGCCACGTTCTGCGCCCAGCCCGGGAACAACGGCGCCGGCGTGTCGTGGCAGTCGTACAACTTCCCGAGCCGGTACCTGCGCAACTACAACGGCGAGGTGTGGATCGCCAGCAACGGCGGCTCCATAGCCTCCGATGCCACCAGCGGGTGGGCGGACGACACGAGTTGGACGACGATCGCGCCGTGGGCGGCGTCCTGAACCCCTGGAGGTCAATCCCGCGGTGACAAGCACCTTTCGATGAGGTGATCACCCGTCGTGCCCGGCCGTCTCCCGGCCG
>DATINJ010000105.1:0-26673 GCA_035474375.1 Kineosporiaceae bacterium
CGTGACCAGACCATCGAGGTCACTGCTCGGCATGTCGCGGTCGCGGAACCCCTTCTGCTGCGTGCCGAGATGGGTGCCGCCAGCGCTGCCATGCGGGACGACGAGAAGGCGAAAGTCGATCTGCTCAAGCAGCGGACCTAGTTTCCCGGAAATGCGGAGTAGCTGAGTGCCCGTGTTTGATGGCAATGCCTATCGCAAGAAGGTTTTGGCCCGGCTGGTCGTCGACTTCACCGTCGCTGACCCGGAAACCGGTGACCCGTTCTTCGTCTTCGACCTCGACCCCGGTAGCGACCAGGCGACGGTGGTGGCGCGGATCGGTGACGTCGTCGCGTTCTGGCAGAAGGAGCGCAACAGCGTCAAGTACAAGGGCGTGGCCACGGATCTCGTGGCTGCCCGGGCCCGGTACGAGGCGGTGCTCACCGACCCGGCACGCCGAGCTGCGGTTGCCGCCCGGGTTCAGGCCCAGCGGGCGGCCGCCGACGCCGAACGGTTCGCCGATCTCGATCGGTTGGCCGGGCAGCTCGCCGATCGCTTCGGGGGCATCCCCGCCGAGAAGGTGGACCAGTTGCGCATGGTGGCGCGCCGCGGCGGTACCGATGACGCGGCGTTCGCCGACTGGCTCGGGCGGCAGCCGATTCTGCCCGCTCAAGCAGCCCAGGCTGAGCCGTGGGAGGTGGCGATCCGTCGGCAGATTCGCTTCCAGCTCACCGAACTCGCCCGGCAGAGCCCCGAGCCGGCGCGCTATGCCACGCTCTGGACGTTCCTCGACCTGTCGCCGCACTGCTCGGATCCGCAACTGATCGCCCGACATGCCGAACTGCTGGCGGCGAATCACGGTGCCCGGCACGACAGTGCCAAGACCCGGGTCGGCGAACTCCTGGCCCAGGTGAAGACCCGACTGCTGGCCGAGGGTGGCCGGGATGCCTACGCCGCCAGCCTGCGGGCCGACGCGGCGGACCTGATCTATCCGGATGTCGCCGAAATGGCGCTGGTGGCAGGCGAGGTCACGGCGGTCGACCACGAGACGCTGGTGCAGCGAGTGATCGCCCTGGGCTGGGGGATCTCCAACGACGACGCCCGCTCGGCGGTCCGGTCAGCGGCCACCGCTCTCGGCGCCAGCTTGGCCCTGGCGCCGGCCGTCGAGTACCTGATCTGTGGTCAGTGCCGGGCACCGCAGGCAGCCCCGGCCCGGTCGGACCGGGCCGGTGCCCGGTGCCGGTACTGCGCCGAAGCGCTGTACCTGTCCTGCCCGAATTGCGCTCGACTGGTCGAGACCGCCGCGGCCACCTGCCCGGACTGTGGCACGTCGTTCACCGCGTACCGGGAGGCGCTGGCTCTGCTCGAGCAGGCTCGAGCAGAGCTGGCTGGTGGCCGCCCGGTGGCCGCCCAGCAGCTACTCGAGCGGTCCCGCAGCCAGATCGCCACTGGCGACCGCCGCGGCGCCGGGGTGGCCGGAGCGGCCGAGGTGGGAACCGAGATAGCCGAGGCGCTGAACACCGCCGCACGCGAGTGGCAGGTGCTGGCGGACGAGGTCTCGGCCGGCCGGATCTGGGCTGCCTACGACCGGACCTCGCGGTTGCATCGGCTGGCGAGCGACGTCCCCGGACCGTCCGGGGTAACGGTGGAGCAGCGTCGCTCGGAGCTGGCGACCCGCAAGGCGGACGTACAACGGCAGGTCAGGGACGCCGCGGCGCACCCACCGGAGGCCGCCGAAGCGGCGCTGGCCCGGTTGCTGGCCACCGCAGTGGACTGCCCAGAGGCGATCGCGGCGCTGGCCGGGATCCCGCTGGCCGCCCCGACCGGGCTTCGGGTCCAGGTCAGCGAGGCCGGCGTGGCCCTGGAATGGCGCCCGTCCTCCGCGCCGGGCCCGGTCAGCTACCGCGTCGTCCGGATCGCCGCGCTGCCCGAGCGGGCGGCTGCCTCGGTGACCATCGGCACGACGTCGGCCACTGGCCTGGAGGACGCCGGTGCTCCCGGCGGTGCGGAGCTGACGTACCAGGTCAGTGCCGTGTCCGGGCGCCGGACCTCGGAGCCGTTGAGCAGCGAACCGGTCCTGCTGATCCGAGACATCACCGGGCTGCGCGCCGAGACTTCGGACGACTCAGTGGTGCTGGCGTGGTCGGGACAGGTCGGAGGTGGTTCGGTGGTGATTGAACGGAGCACCGACCAGGCAGCCCTGAAGCGCCGGATCCGCCCGGATCAGCCGAACCGGTATGTCGACGCGGACGTGGTGCCCGGAACCAACTACGGGTATCGGGTTTTCGTCGAGTACCGCCGAGCCGGCAGCGCCCCGACGGTGACCGACGGTCGCTCGGTGAGCGTGCGGTTGTCGCCCCGGCCGATCGCCGTCCAGGATCTGTGGGCCCGCAGCGAACCGGATCGCACGGTGCTCGACTTCAGTACCCCGCCGGACGGCATCGTGCAGATATACGCCGGGACGACGCCGCTCGCCGAGCCGGGCACCCTCCTCGATCCGCATCAGCTCGCCGCTCTGGCCGACCGGGCTCGGCTGGTCGGTGCCGGTCGGCGCCGACTGATCGACCCTGGCGCGGTCGGCCGGATCCGCTACACCCCGGTGACCGTTGTCGAGGATCGGGCGATCGTCGGCGTCGGACTGGATCACCTCGCGGTCGGCCGGATCACGAATCTGGCCGCCGTCGAGCGCGGCGACAGCCTGCTGCTCACCTTCGACCTACCGCGCGGTGCCACCGAGGCGATGATCTGCTGGCGGTTCGGCGAACCGCCGTCCGGCCTGGCCGACCCGGCGGCGCTGACCGCGAAGGTGACGAACACCAAGTTGGAGATCGCCGGCGGGTTCGAGATCGTTGCCCCTGACGACGGCCGTGCCCTGCACGTCGCGGTCTATCCGGCACTGCGCCTGGACGGCACGCTGACCCCGGGTCCGGACCCGGCCACGCTGCCCGCCCGCGCCGCTCGCCCGCTGGAAATCCGTTATCAGGTACAGCGAACCGGGCTGCTGCGGCGCTCGCTCCGGGTTGACATCGATGCCGGTTCGGAGGCTCTGCCGTCGGTGGTTCTGGTGGTCTGCCCGGGTGGACAGGCGCCCACCGCGCCGGAATCCGGGTCGATTCTCGGCACCGCCGGTGGCGATGGTCGCTCGAGCGCCAGCATTGATGTTCCGCTCGATCGATTTCCTTCTGGAAAAAGCACTTTCCGGCTGTTGCTGGCCGAGCCACCGGCCCGGCCGACCCAGGTGTTCTACCCGGATCCGGCCGAGCTTTCGGTGTCCCGATGAAAACGACCTTTCGGAGCGCAGATTCAGCCGCGAGCCAGCAGCTGCTCGGCCGGCCCGAGCATCGCTCGGGCGGTCTTCGCATCATGGAACTCACCGATTGCCCGCATTTGCCAGCTGTCACTTGTCTCTCGACTGATGACCGACATGATTACGCCGGTTCGAGGCTGAGAGTCCGACAGATCGAAGCGCACCAGCTCGGTCCCGCTCGAGGCGTCGATCAGTCGGCAGAAGGCCCGGGAGATCTCGGTGAACTTGTGCCCCCGGAACGAGTTGATCGTGAAAACCAGGCTGTTGACCGCGCTGGGCAACCGGTCCAGGTCGATGATGATCTGCTCGTCGTCCCCGTCCCCCTCGCCGTCCCGGTTGTCCCCGGTATGGGTGAGGGCACCACCGAACTCGGTCAGGTGCATGAACCAGGCAATGCCGAGTTGCTGGTGCTTCACATCGAAGGCGAGTACCGACGCGTCCAGGTCAATGCTCTGCCCGGCGCCCGCCGCCGGATCCCAGCCCAGTCCCATCCGAACCCGCTTCAGCGCGGGTGCCCCGGTCTTCACCAGGCTGACCCGCTCGTTCTTGCGCAGGCTCACTCGACCTTTGTCCAGATTGACGACCGCCCTGGCCGGAACTGGAACTGGAACCGGAATCTGGGTCGGAACTGGCAGGGCAGCTGGAGTTTGGGCCGGCGGGTCGTCGACCGTGATGCCGAAGTCGGTGGCCAGCCCGGCCAGCCCGGAGGCATAGCCCTGCCCGACGGTGCGGAACTTCCACCCACCGGCTCGCCGATAGAGTTCGCCGAAGATGAACGCCGTCTCGGTGTCGGCGTCCGCCATCGGGAACCGGGCCAGTTCGATACCGGTCGCCGAATCGGTCAACCGAAGGGCGAGGTCACGCACCGCGCCGAAAGAGCCACCGTCCGCCGAGCCAGCCAGTACGATCCGGTCGACCCCCGGTTCGATCTTCGCGAGATCCACCTCTACCGTATCTGTGGTGGAGGGACCGATTGCCTGCTTGCCTGTTGCCCGCACGGTTCCGGAGGCGTGCCGGGGCTCGTTATAGAAAACCAGGTCCGCATCCGAGCGGACACGTCCAGCTTCGGTCAGCAACAGTGCCAGGACATCGACGTCCGGCGTCCCGGGCCGCGTCTGCCAGGACAGCAGTACCCGCACGGAAGCGGCCGTCACCGCGATGTTCGCGCCCTTGCTCAGCAACGTCATGGTGGTGATCCTGCCAGTCATCGCATTGCCGTAGGCCCCTGTTTCGCGACCACCGGTGGTTGGTCCACCGCTGTCGTCGATCCTGCCCGCCGTCCAGCCGATCCCTGCTGACGGACTCTCGTGAGTGAAGGAACCCGACCGATGCGCCATTTCGACGGTTTGGAATCGTCAGAGCGGAATCGTCTGTTTCTCCGTGAGCCGCAAGCGTTCGACCGGCTCAGCCCCCCGGAGACGCTGGCTGTGGCGCTCGGTGCCACCTTGTATGTTCCGGCCACCCGCCCCGACCTGGCGATGGACATCGAGAAGGCGCGGCAGCGGGGGGCGACCAGCGTCGTGCTCTGCCTGGAAGACGCCATCTCGGACGACAGCGTGCTCGACGCCGAACAGAACGTGATCTCCCAACTACGGCGCTACGCAGGGACTGCTGTTACCGCTCCGATGATCTTCGTGCGAGTTCGCGCGCCGTATCAGATTCCGCTCATCGTCAAGAGCCTCGATGAATCGGTCACCGTACTGACGGGTTTCGTACTGCCGAAATTTACCGCAGACAGTGGTCTTCCGTTCATTGAGGAGGTACTCGCCGCAACCCGCAATAGCGGGCATCACCTGTACGTGATGCCCGTCGTGGAGTCCGAGGAGGTGATGTTTCAGGAAACCCGATGGCCTGTGTTGCACGGGATCAAGGCCCTGCTGGACGACTACCGGGCGCACGTGCTGGCAGTCCGGATCGGTGCCACCGACCTGAGCGCTGTCTTCGGCGTGCGTCGTTCTCGCGACTTGACCATTTACGACGTCCACATGGTGGCAAGCGTGATCTCGGACGTGGTCAACCTCCTCGGTCGGGCTGGTCCCGACGGGTTTGTCATCACCGGACCGGTCTGGGAATACTACGAATCTGGAGAGCGCAGACTGAAACCACAACTGCGACAGACGCCGTTCATCGACCACCACGAGTCCGAGGCTCGGGCCTGGCTGATCGCGCGCGGCCTGGACGGACTGATCCGGGAAGTGATGCTCGACCAGGTGAACGGGCTGACCGGGAAAACGGTGATCCACCCCAGCCACGTCTCGGCCGTGCATGCGATGAGTGTGGTTACCGATGAGGAGTTCCGGGATGCGCAGGACATCCTCGGGATCGAGTTGGCCAACGGCGGGGTGAACCGATCGACGTATCGGAACAAGATGAACGAGGGTCGACCGCATCGGGCCTGGGCGGAACGGGTAGCTCTGCGGGCCGAGATCTTCGGCGTGGCCCGCCCGGAGATCTCCTTCGCCGACCTGCTGAGCGCGAGCGTCCGATGACCACAGCCGATTGGGTCAAGAACCGGCTCGGGATCGAGCTGCGGACGACGGACAGCCGGTTCGGCGCCGACCTTGAGCACGTGGTCGGGCTGGCGGTACGGCACAACCCGCGGCGAGCACACCTGCTCGTCTCCACCCTGCTCGGCAAGCACGTGCCGACGGATCCCCGGCTGGTACTGGCCGCCGGTCGACTCCTCGGGCTGCTGGTGGCGCAGACGCTGACCTTGACCGAAGCGTTCACCGAACCGGAGATCCGGGACCTCGCGCGTTGGCTGGCCGCGGCCCTGGACGAGGACCCGGCCGCCGCCGTCCACCTGCTGGCGGCCACCGCCCGTCCGGTCACCGCGTCCGGCTCCGCTGTCGGCCCGGTCGTGCTCGGATATGCCGAGACCGCGACGGCCTTGGGGCACGCGGTGGCCGAAGTTCTCCAAGCGCCCTACCTGCACTCGACCCGGCGGGCGATCGCGGGCGTCGCGCCGATGGGCGGGTTCGAGGAGGAGCACTCGCACGCCACCAGCCACCTCCTGCTCGCCGAGGACCCGGAGCTGTTCGCCGGACCCGGACCGCTGGTGCTGGTGGACGACGAGCTGTCGACCGGCAACACCGTGCTGAACACGATCGAGGTGCTGCACGCCGGCCAGCCGCGGCAGCGCTACCTGGTGGCCACGCTGATCGATCTCAGGTCGGATGCCGACCGGCAGCGAACCGAACAGTTCGCCACCCGGATCGGCGCCCGGATCGACGTGGTTGCCCTGGTCAGCGGCCGAGCCACGCTCCCGGCCGGGCTCACCGACAGTTCCGCGCTGCTGGTCGCCGATCTGCTGGCCGGGACGCCGATGTCGCCGCCGCAGCCGATGCCGCTCGGGAAACTGTCCAGGCTTGCGATGGATTGGCCGGTCGGGGTGGTTGAGGGCGGTCGGCATGGCTTCCGGCCTGCCGATGAGAAGGATTTCGCAGCAGCCGTTTCAGGTTGCGCCACCGTACTGGCAGCGGCGATCGAGGGACGCCGGGTACTGGTGCTGGGATTCGAGGAGCTGATGTACGCCCCGCTCCGGATCGCCGTCGATCTGGCCGGTCGGCTCGGTACCGGTGCCACCGTGCGGTACTCCACCACCACGCGCTCGCCGGTGCTCGCGGTCGACGACCCGACTTACCCGATCCGAACCAAGCTCTCCTTCCGGGCTTTCGACGAAGCGGTGGGGGAGGCGGTCGAGCCCGGCCCGGCCGACGTCCGGTACGTCTACAACGCCGCCGCCGGAATCGATCCGGGACGGCGGTTCGACGACGTCGTCCTGATCGTCGACGATCCGGCGGACACCGACGCCCTGCACGCGCCGGACGGTCTGCCCGCACAACTCACCGCGCACTGCGACCGGGTGCACCTGATCGTGCTGCCCGCCTATCGACCGCCCGCGGCGGCTGCGTCCGGACCGCGCTCGGCGGCCTTGCCGGAGCCCTTGACCGGGCCTGCCTTTGGCAGTTACGCACCCGAGGAGGTCTCCTGGCTGCTCACCGATCTGTCTCAGGTCGCGCTGGAGGCCCCGATCCACGAGCGCGAAGAACTGGTCCAGTCTGGTGGGCATTACGCCGAATCGCTGCCTGAGGAGTACCAGCCGGGCACGGCTTACCAGAACCTCTTCGAGGCCGCCCTGGAACGCTCCGCAGCCCGAGTGGCCCATGCCGTCGGCCTCGTCACCGAGCGGATCCTCGCGGCCCGGGGAGCGGACGCCGTGCTGGTCTCCCTCGCTCGCGCCGGCACTCCGGTCGGCATCCTGATCCGCCGCTGGGCTCGGTATGCACACGGTCTGGAGTTGCCGCACTACACCACCAGCATCATTCGCGGGCGGGGGATCGACACCGTGGCGCTGCGGTACCTGGCGGCCCACCACGATCCGGCGTCCGTGATGTTCGTCGATGGCTGGACCGGCAAGGGCGCGATCGCCCGGGAGTTGGCCGAGGCCTTGACCACGCTCAGCGGTCGCGGCCCGATCGCTCGGTTCCGTCCAGACCTCGCGGTGCTGGCCGATCCGGGTGGCTGTGTCGAGATCTTCGGTACTCGGGACGACTTTCTGATTCCCTCCGCCTGCCTGAACTCAACCGTCTCCGGGCTGGTTTCCCGAACCGTGCTGAATCGGCAATGGATCGGCGACAACGACTTTCATGGTGGCAAGTACTACCGTGAGCTGGCGTCGGCGGATGTCTCCGGCCGATTCCTGGACGCCGTCACGGCAGCCTTCGGGCAGGTTCGAGACCAGGTCGCCCGAGACTGGCCGGCCCTGCGCTCGGCGGATCGGGCGCCGACCTGGGCCGGGTGGGCGGCCGTTGAGCAGATCAGCCGGGAATTCGGGATTGACGACGTGAACCTGGTCAAGCCCGGCGTCGGCGAGACCACTAGGGTGCTGCTGCGCCGGGTGCCCTGGAAGATCCTGGTCCGGACGGATGCGGCCGCCGAACTCGGACATGTCCGCTGGCTTGCCGAGCGGCGCGGCGTGGAGATCGTCCAGCTCGACCAGTTGCCGTACAGCTGTGTCGGGCTGATACATCCGCGGTACACCCGGGGCGCGACCGGCGTGGACGGGAAGGCGGCCCGGCCGCGGGCCGACACCGATCTCGACCCGGAGGGCTTTGACCTCGGGTTGGACGGACAAACCAACCACTCTGAGACCAGTTCAGGAACTCAGGCGATACCCAGGACCGTTAGGTGAGTATGGAGCCGGAACTGGGTGCGCGCACCCTGGTGATCGCCAGTGATCTAGACCGGACCCTGATCTATTCGATGGCCGCCTGCCGGCTCGGCGATTTGCCCCTGCCCGTCGTCGATTGTGTTGAATTCCTTGATGGTGAACCACTTTCGTTTCTGACCCGGGCGGCCGGGCGCGACCTGGCCTGGCTCAGCGAGGAAGTGGTGTTCGTCCCCACCACCACCCGAACCGTCGCCCAACTGGCTCGGGTCGCGCTGCCTGGCCGCCCGGCCCGGTATGCGGTGGCGGCAAACGGCGGGCACATTGTTGTCGACGGTGTCCCGGATGCGTCCTGGTCCAAGGCCGTGACCGAAACGCTGGCCCGCACCGCCGCGCCGATCGACGAGGTGTGGCAGTGGCTGGAGCGAGCCTGTGAGCCGGCCTGGACGGTGAAGTTGCGCCGGGCCGACGATCTCTTCTGCTACGCGGTGATCGAGCGCGCGGCGATGCCGTCGGTGTTCCTCGACGAGGTGAGCGCCTGGTGCTTGGATCGGGGTTGGCGGACCTCATTGCAGGGCCGAAAGTTGTACTTCGTCCCGGCATTTCTGACCAAGAGCGCTGCGGTCCAGGAAGTGTGCCGACGGGTCGGAGCCACCGGGTTCGCCGCAGCCGGAGATTCCCTGCTGGACGCCGAATTGCTCGCCGCAGCGGTCACCGGAATCCGGCCCGCGCATGGTGAACTCGCCGACCTCGGCTGGTCGGCCGAGCATGTCAGCGTTACCACCGTGGCTGGGGTGACTGCCGGGGCGGAGATCGCCGCCTGGCTCCGGCAAGTGGCACGCGGAAAAGGGATTCGGTTGCCGGTAGCTGAAGGTCCTATCGGCAAAGATTCAGTTATTGATCAGCTTCCCGTGACAGGGTAAGAACAGCAAATTCGGCGAATCATCTGATACCGCTGAAAGATACTCAGGAGGAACGCCGTCATGGCTTTGTGGGACCAGCTCAAGCAGCGCACCCAGGATATGAACGCCCAGCTCCAGACGCAGGCCTCGAAGTTCAAGAACAAGGACTTCGCCAACGCCTCGATGGCGATGTGCGCCCTGCTCGCCGCCGCTGACGGGAAGATCGACCCGGAGGAGCGGCGGAAGGTCGCGGCACTGATCGGAAGTAACGACGTCCTGTCGATTTTCGCGGCGTCCGACCTTCGGGACAATTTCGAGCGGTATTGCACGAAACTGACGTCGGACTTCGATTTCGGCAAACTGGAGTGCGTCCAGGCGATCGCCAAGCTGAAGTCGAAGCCGGATCAGGCCCGTGCCGTGATCCAGATCGGCATCATCATCGGTGGCGCCGACGGCAATTTCGACGCGGATGAGCGCGCCGTCGTCAAGGAGGCCTGCTTCGCCGTGGGTATCGCGCCCACCGAGTTCGACCTGTAGGCGCCCGAGCTGGTCCAGGTTCTCGGCCCACCGCCCGCATTCGAAAGCGGGTAGTTCGCCGAGACCTGGCGCCAGGGCACCTCTGGTGGTGACGCCTATGTGATCCAGGACACATTTCCTAAGGGCAACGAATGCGCCCGGATCTCGGACATAAAGGGCGCATCAGGGTGCGATGTTCTCGGTCAAGGCCAGTGACCTCCTGAACAGTCACTGGCGACCGGGGCTCGTGCTTCACCACTTAGGAGGAACCACGAATGTCCCGGCGTCGAATGAGAACCGGTTCGCTGATCGTGCTCGCTGTCGCGGCTGTCGCCAGTAACGCCATCGTGAACCAGGCCCAGGCCGTCGAAGTGCGCTCCGAGGGAACGCTCACCGCAGCTGCGTCAGTGGCGGCCGCAGGCCCCATCGGTTGGGCGACCCAGTCGGGCGGGACCACCGGCGGAGCTGGGGCCACAGCGGCCCACACCTACACGGTCAAGAACCGCAAGCAGTTGATTGCCGCGATCGCCGGCACCGACTCCGCCGGAAAGACCGACAAGACCGCACCCAAGATCATCAATTGGGTAGGCACGATCGACATGACCGAGGGCAAGAAGTACACCAGCCAGGCCGACCAGAAGGCGCGGGCGGAGATCAAGCTGCAGCCGAACACCACCATTGTGGGGGTCGGCTCGAACGCCTACCTACCGAACGGCTGGCTGATGGTCCGCGGCGTCGACAACATCATTATCCGCAACCTCAAGCTGACCACGCCTTGCGACGTCGCGCCGAAGTGGGATCCGGATGACGACGCCGGCAACTACAACTCCGAATTCGACGGCCTGACCATCGATGCCTCCACCCACGTCTGGGTCGACCACCTGCACATCACCGATGCGCCGCTCACCGACGACATGTTGCCGCTCGGTAACAAGGACAGCAAGGGCGTCGTCAAGCACATCCAGTGCCATGACGGTTCCCTGGACATCAAGAACGCTTCGGACTTCGTCACCGTGTCGTACACCGTGTTCTCCCAGCACCTGAAGAACAACCTGGTCGGCTCGTCGGACAAGACCACGTCGGACATCGGCCACCAGACAATCACTTTCGCTTACAACATGTACGACAACATCGGCCAGCGTTCGCCCCGAGTGCGGTTCGGCAAGGTGCACGTGGTCGGAAACTACTTCGTCGGCAACAAGAAGGATCCGGTCTACCCGCATTCGTACAGCATCGGAACCGGCCTGAAGGCGCAGATCATCTCCGAGAACAACGTCTTCAACATCGCCGGTGCCAGCGCCGGGCGCTGCACGGACGTCGTCACGAACCCGAGCAAGCCGAGCGGGAACTTCAAGGACAGCGGCTCCACGGTGAACGGTTCGGCGCTCTCCGGCTGCTCCGCCCCCACCGCGGTCAACTGGTCGCTGCCGAGCGGTTACAGCTACCCCAAGATCGCGTCGGCCAACGTCAAGGCGTACGTGCTCGCCAACGCCGGGCCGGGCAAGATCTGACCCGTCCAACCGTCGCGTGGTCGGTCGAAATAGCCGCAGCCTCTCGCGAAGATCGCCAGCTATGCCCGCAGGTAGTGCCCTTCGGGGCACGAAAGCGGGCGTAGCTGCCGATCACCCAGGGTTAGGGGGAGCGGCGCCACCAGGCACGGTCCGCCTCGGAGATCGGGATCCGCGAGCCCGGGGCGGTCGACGGGCCGGTCCTGCCTGGAATCCGGCCCGAACCCCGCTGTTCCGGGGTGAAGAGGACGGCGGAGATTTGCTGGTAGTGCAGATCCGGGTCGGGAATGAAGTTGATCCGGCTGAGCGCCTGGTCCTGCCCGGCCGACTCCAGGATGAACACGCCGTAGCCGAAGATCTGGCCGACCAGAGACCGGTCGTACCGCATATCGGTGACCTTGGCCATCGGCATGATGTCGACCTTGCGAGTCAATAGACCATGCACCAGCATCAGCCGACTGCTGGTGGCCAGGAAGACTTCGTGATGCCATTCGAAGACGTGAAACGCCAGGCGGAACAGCAGCAATACCCAGACCACGAACATGATCCTCGACAAGGTGCCGGGGGCTTTGGAACCAACCAAGAGGACGCCACCAAGACCGGCGATCGCGGTCAGGCTCGGCTCGAGCAGAACGATCCAGTGCCGGTGCAGCACGAAAATGATCGTTTCGGCCGGGATCAGGTACCGGCTGAGTTCCTTGGGCACATGCGTCTGATCTCGTCCGGCCATGCCAAACCCTCTCACGCTGCCGTGAGCTGACCGAAGACTCCGCGCTTCAGGCCGCTGCCTCGAGCGGAAGCTCGAAGATCAGCTCAAGGCCGTCCTCGTCATCCCACTGCTCGCCGACCTGGCTGAAACCGAACCCGGCGACGGTGGCCAGCGAGGCGGCGTTGTCCGGGCTGATCGAGGCCCGCACGATCCGCACCTGCGGTTCGGTTCTGGCCCGGCCGATCAATGCGGCCAACATCTGCCGGGCATGGCCGCGCCGGCGATAGCGCGGGTCCACCGAGTAGCCGACTTCCACCATCCCGACCGCGTCGGGGGGGCCGTGGAAGCCGGCATGCCCGATGACCAGGCCGGTCTCTTGGTCGACCACCGCTCGAGCCACCCAGCTGGCACTCGTCGGATCCCGTCGAATCTGATCGACCCGGATACGCCAGAGCCAGATCGAACTGTCGCCGATGAAGTAGTCGGTCAGCCGGACACCGGCGGCCGCGCTCGCGCCGGCCAGGTCACCGCTCAGCAGCGCCTGCATCGCGTTCACGCTCAGTTCCACCAGTTGAATGGTCACCCGACGATTTTGGCAGTCGCCCTTCGGTCGACGCACCCGATCCTGCTTTTGCGATCCCGGACCGACCTCAGATGGCAAGTGTCCCGACCGAGGTCTCGCCCTGGCCCGCCGTTGGCGCAGGAGGGCGGGAGGTCTCGGCCAAGACGATTCCGGTCAGGACGATGCCGGCCCCGATGAGTTGCCAGCCGGTGAGCAGCTCGCCGATCACGATCCAGGCGACAAGGCCGGCCAGCACCGGCTCGGTGGTTCCGATCAGTCCGGTTCGAGTGGCACCGATCCGCCCGATCCCGAACAGGCTCAGCCCGAACGGCGCCACCGTACCCAGTAACACCACCCAGATCACCAGCAACCAAACCGGTGCCGTGATACCGGCAATCGGCACCATCTCAGTCATCAGATCGAAGGGGAACGACCACCAGGGCAGCAGGATCGACCAGAACACGCCGGCCGTCGCAAAACCCCAGGCCGAAAGGGAGAACGGGTCGCGTCGGCCGAGGCCGCGCTCGCCCAGGAGGTAGTACGCGGCCAGCGAGACCGCTGCTCCGCCGGCGGCCAGCATGCCCAGACCGTCCAGCGTGAAGCCCTGCCAGACCTGCGCAACCACAGCGAGCCCGCCGAACGACAGCAGTAGCGCCACCCAGACCCGGGCCCGCACCTCACCGCGTCGGACGAAGCGCACCCAGAGCGCAACCAGCAAGGGCGCGGTGTACTCGATCAGTAGTGCCAGGCTGACCGGCATCCTGGCGATAGCCACCAGGTACAGCCACTGCACGAAGGCGATCCCGGCAATCCCGTACGCCACGATGAAGCCCAGTTCGTTGATCCCGATCCGCAGCGATCCAGGCCTTCGCAGCGCGGCGAGCAGGAAGAAGGCGGCGGCGGCCGCCGTGCACCTGATCTCCACCAGGCGCAGCGACGACAGGCCCGCCTCCAGCACGACCTTGCTGACCGTGCCGTTGATCGCGAACAGCATGGCGCCGGCTAGGACAGCGGCAACCCCGATCGAAGCGATCGGGCGGGGCATTGGCTGATCGGACATCGACACTTGCCGAGGTTACGCACCCGGCGAGCGCCAAGGGCCTGTCCGACTGATCCGGTCGATCAGAGCAGGGCCGTCAGCGGCTGCGAATCCGGTTCGGCCTGCTTCGGTCGGGTGATCAGGGCACCCACTCCCAGCAGCAGCAGCCCGATCAGGGCCCAGCCCGCCAGCACCAGGGTTGGGCCGGCCCCGCCGCGCCCATCGAAGTACGCGGTGGAACGCAACAACGTGGCGTTCGCGCCGGCCGGCAGCAGCTGACCGATCTGGCCCCACGGCGTGGGCAGCCACTCCGGTGCCGTGGAGAGCCCGGACAGCGGAGCGGCGAACAGCACCAGGAGTGCGGCACCGACCGCGACTCCGATCAGCCGAGCCACCGCGAAAAGGCCGAGCAGCAGCAACGAGGTGGCCAGTACGCCGGCCATCAAGCCGACACTGACCAGGAGGAAGTTCGAGCCATCGGTAGATCCCAGGGCGTAATCCAGGGCGGCCGACAGGCCGAGCCCAACCACGACCGCCGCGCCAGCGGTCGCCGCCACCCGTGCGGCCGGGCGGCGCCGATAGAGCGGAATCAGCAGCAGGGCGGGCAGGATCGCCGCGATCACCAGAGGCAGGTTGGCAGCGGCCAGACCGTCACCCCGAGCATCGCGCGTCGGCAACTTCACGACATCGTTCACCGGCATCTGACCGTCCGAGGTGAGCGAACCGGCGAGCGACGTAAGGGCTCCCGCAGCGACCGGGCTGGCCGCCGAACTGATCAGCATGGAGATGCCGGAATCCGGGTCGAGGCTCAGCCCGCCATAGATCTTGCGATCCTTGATCGCCGCGCGCAGCGTGCTCTCGCTGCTGTACGTGGTGATGGCGAACGGCTTCAGACCGTCCTCGGTGAGGGCGCTTTTCGCCTCGGCCTGGAAGTCGCCCGCACCGGCGACCCCGATCGGCAACCGGTGCGGGGCGCTCTTCACGGCAGGCAGGGCGAAGGAGATCAGCATCAGAGCGGTGATCGCGGTCAGCCCCAGGAGCGCGCCGATCAGCGGGAGCAGCGTCCGGTACCGGTCCGAGGGCTCGGCGTCGAGGATCTCCTGGTAGTCGTCGTCCGTCGGCTCGTCGTCGTCCTCAAACACTTCACCCTCGAACACCTCGACCGGGCTCGGCGCCTCGATTTCGACCGGAGTCGTGACCTCGACCGGAGCGGCGACCTCGACTGGAGTCGTGACCTCGACTGGAGTCGTGACCTCGACCGGAGTGGCGACCTCGGAGGCAGGGACGTCGGAGACCGCTTCGTCAGCCGAGCCGTCCTCGGTGTCGGCGGTCTTCTCGGCGACGGGCTTGGCGATCGGATCGGCAGTGGATTCGGGCTTGGCGGTCGTCTCGGCCTCTAGTGAGGCGTCTTTCGCGGTCAGATCGGCGGGCTCGGCCGGGTCGGGCTTCGCGGGCGGGCTCTCGAGCTCCGGCTCGGACGTCGAGCTCGCTGTCATCGTGTCTCCTCGTCGCGTCCCAGACGTGCCAAAGCGGGCAGCCTAACCCAGCCGCCAATCAGCGGTTCACCGGGTTCAACTCAAGCCAGCGCCTGGATCCCCTCGATGATCAGCAAGGCACCGAAGATCATGAACAGGCTGGAGGCGCCGATCCGGATCACCCGCTCGGGCAAGTTCCGGCCGAGGAGGGCACCGATGCCGATGGCGAGCGCGTCGGCGGCCACCATGCCGACCGTCGAGCCGAGCCAGGTGCCGAACATTCCCTCTCGGGTGGCCAGCGTGATCGTGGCAAGCATGGTTTTGTCGCCTAGCTCCGCGATGAAGAAGACGATCGTTGCGGTGATGAAGGCGGAGCGCCGGGCGCGGGCGGCCGCAGCCTCGTCGTCCGAGGTCAAGGTGTCTCCACGCAGCGTCCAGCCAGCGAAGCCGATGAAGGCGATTCCGGCGACCAAGGTGATCCAGTCGGTCGAGAGAGACTGCCCGGCTATCGATCCGATCAGCACGGATGCCGCATGGATGGTGGCGGTCGCCACGGTGATCCCGGCCAAGATCGGCCAGGGCTTGTACCGGCTGGCCAGAGTCATCGCCATCAACTGGGACTTATCCCCGAGTTCGGCAATGAAGATCACGCCGAAGCTCAGCAGGAAGGCGTACACCACGAACGGGTTTCCTCTCGGTCGGCGGTGCCAACCGAGAGCGGAAGCGTGAGGCCCCTGCCTTCGGCCGACACCGCGCATAGGTGCCTAGCCGAAGGTCTCGCCCACCCAACATCGGGCCCGTGAACCGGGCTTGGTCATCCTCCGGCCGTCAGGCTCCAGAGGTCGACGTCGCCAGCATGTCGACTCAGCGGTGTGGGGCTACTCCCCTTCGATGCTCCAGTCTAACCGACCGATCCCGCGCCGAATTCCTGCCCGCTTGGAGTCGAAATACCCCTGGGAGTGACGATTGTCTTCCGGTCGTGAAGGATGACCGCAGGTCAGGAGGGGTCTTCGGATCGGGCCCGCGGACGGATGCCCGAATCGATCGCTAGCGGCTCACTGCATTGATTGGGGCAGTCCTGGCCGTGATAGGGCGCACAAACCCGGGGTGCCCAACCGGCCCGGACCGTGGTTAGGTTTCCCAGGTGAAGGTCGCCGTATGCACCGAGACAGTCCCCGGTGAGCGCAGGGTCGCAACCTTGCCCGATGTTGTCCCGCTCCTGATCGGCGCGGGTCTCGACGTGGTCGTTCAGGCCGGCGCCGGACGCCACGCGCTCGCCACCGACACCGCGTACGCCGATGCGGGGGCCGAGGTGGTCGACACCGTGACCTTGGCCGAGGTCGACGTCCTCTTGCATGTGCGTCCGCTGTCGGTCGCTCAGGTGGCCGCGCTGCGCCCCGGCACGATCACGTTCGGTCTGTGTTCCCCGGCCACCGAACTGGACGTCGTTCGGGCGTTGCGGGACGGGCGGGTGACGTCGTTCGCGATGGAACTCGTGCCGCGGATCTCGCGGGCCCAATCGATGGATGCCCTGACCTCCCAGGCGCTGGTTGCCGGCTATCGCTGCGTGCTGGAGGCAGCCACCCGGTTCCCCCGCTTCTTCCCGCTGTTCATGACCGCCGCCGGGACGGTGCCACCGGCGAAGGTGCTGGTGCTCGGTGCCGGAGTGGCCGGCCTGCAGGCGATCGCGACCGCGAAACGGCTCGGTGCGGTGGTCTCGGCCTACGACGTCCGGCCGGCCAGCGCCGATGAGGTTCGCTCGATGGGCGCCACCTTCGTCACCCTCGATCTGGAGTCGCTGGAGGGTGCCGGTGGTTACGCCCGGGAGATGACCGAGGAGCGGGCGAACCGCCAGCGCGAGTTGCTCAAGCCGTACATCACCGCCGCCGACGTCCTGATCACCACCGCAGCGGTCCCGGGACGCGCGGCTCCGGTCCTGGTCACAGCGGACATGCTGACCGGGATGAAACCCGGAAGCGTGGTTGTCGACCTGGCCGCCGAGAGCGGCGGCAACGTCGAGGGCTCGATCGCCGGTCAGGACGTCGCGGTGCCGCTGGCCGGATCCGGTGAGGTCACGCTGGTCGGCATGAAGGATGCGCCGAGCACGATGCCGGCCGATGCCTCCCGGTTGTACGCCAAGAACGTGGTGAACCTGCTGCTCCTGATGGCGGCCGACGGCAAGGTTGGGCCGGATTTCGAGGACGAGGTCGTCGCGGGCTCGTGCCTCACCCATGACGGCGTCGTTCGGCATCAGCCGACGGCGTCGCTGCTGGCTGACGTGGTCGACGCAGTCGACCCAGTCGAAGTGGTCGGCGCAGTCGACCCAGTCGAAGTGGCCGACCAACCCACCGATGAAGGGAGTGGCGCCTGATGAGCGGCGTTGCACTACTGGCGATTTTCGTGCTCGCCGTGTTCGTCGGGTTCGAGGTGGTCGCGAAGGTTTCGAGCACCCTGCACACTCCGCTGATGTCCGGGGCGAACGCGATCCACGGGATCATCCTGGTCGGTGCCGTGCTGGTCGCCGGGCACGCCGACGACACCGGAACGCTCGTCGTCGGGTTGATCGCGGTTGTCCTGGCCACGGTGAACCTGGTGGGCGGGTTCGTGGTCACCGACCGGATGCTGGAGATGTTCAAGGGCCGCTCGGGCTCGAAACCGGCTGTCAAGGCGGGGGAGGGCAAATGAGCTGGCTGTCTCCGAACGCCACCGAGATCGCCTACTTGGTGGCCGCGACCTGCTTCATCCTTGCCCTCAAGGGCTTGTCCTCGCCGAAGACGGCCCGGCGCGGCAACCTGATCGGTGCCGCCGGTGCGCTGGTCGCGCTGGTCACGGTCTTCCTCTCCACCGAGATCGACCACCTGATCTGGATCCTGCTGGCGGTGCTGGTCGGGACGGCGCTCGCGGTGCCCGCTGCCCGCAACGTCAAGATGACCCAAATGCCGCAATTGGTGGCACTTTTCAACGGTGTGGGGGGTGGCGCGGCGGCTCTTGTCGCGCTGCTCGAACTGCATGAGTCGCAGATCGGCTCGGACGGCTGGTTCAGCTACCTGCCGGGGGTCTCCGAAGGCCCGGCTACGCCTTTCACGGCCTTGCTGGCGACTGCCTTCACCGTGCTCGTCGGATCGGTCTCGTTCTCCGGGTCAGTGATCACTTTCCTGAAGCTGCAAGAGGTGATGACCACTCGTCCGGTGATCCTGCCGGGTATGCAGTTCCTGATGGTCGGCGTGCTGACCGGTTCGGTGGTGCTCGCGGTCTGGCTGGTCGGCGGTGCCGAACTCGGCGTGGCGGCGCTGCTCGCGGTGGCCGGTCTGCTCACCGGTGTGCTGCTGGTGCTGCCGGTCGGCGGGGCGGACGTGCCGATCGTGATCTCCCTGCTCAACGCGTTTACCGGGCTTACGGTCGCGGCAGGCGGGTTCGTCCTCGGTAATACGCTGCTGCTGGTGGCCGGCACGCTGGTCGGTGCGTCGGGAACGATCCTGACCCGGGAAATGGCCAATGCGATGGGTCGTTCCGTCGCAGGCATCCTGTTCGGCGCGCTGAAGGGCGGTTCGACGGCCGGGTCCACCGCGGTCTCCGATCGGCCGGTGAAGTCGGTTTCGCCGGACGACGTGGCGATCCTCTTGAACTACGCCAGCAAGGTGATCGTGGTGCCAGGTTACGGTCTGGCCGTGGCGCAGGCTCAGCACACCATCCGCGAACTCGCGGAAGTGTTGGAGGCCAAGGGCATTGACATCACATACGGCATTCACGCGGTGGCTGGGCGGATGCCTGGACACATGAATGTCTTGCTCGCCGAGGCGAATGTGCCGTACGAGGCGCTGCGGGAGATGGACGAGATCAATCCGGAATTCAAGACCACCGATGTGGTGCTCGTGGTAGGCGCGAACGACGTGGTGAACCCTGCCGCCAAGACCTCGCCCGGGTCACCCATTTATGGCATGCCGATCCTCGAAGTGGGTGACGCGCAGCAGATCATCTTCCTGAAGCGGTCAATGCGCCCGGGATTCGCCGGGATCGAGAACGAACTTCTCTACGACCCGAAAACGTCCCTGCTGTTCGGTGACGCGAAGCAATCGCTGACCAAGGTTCTGAGTGCGGTGAAGAACCTCTGAACGAAATTCGGTCAGGAGGGTGGTTCGGCGGTCAGCAGCGGTTCGAGATCCGGCGCGGAAAGAATGGCATCGATGGCGGCGGATTCTGTCCACGTCGCAAGCCGTTGAACCACTTTCTCTGCGCCCGGGTTGTCGCCGAATCGTGAGTGCAGCAACGCCAGCAACATCTTCTCCTTCTCTTCTTGGCGGCCTTTCTCCAGGCCTTCTTCGCGTCCCAAGCGCTGCAGGTGGTGGCCGACCTCGGTGTTCCGGTAGTGGTCGACCAGGGGCTGGATGCTCATTCCGTTCTCCTTTCTGATCCGATCAATCGTAGACGAGTCAAGCCGAATCAGCGCGAGCGTCTCGGCGATCTGGAAGAGCTCGCCGAGCTGCGGATGTCCACTGTCGCGGATCAAACGCAGCGCCGCCCCGAATGACTGTTCACGCCGCTTGCGCGACCCCCGGGCGAGCACCGCCAGCGGTGCAAGGACCGGGTCGACGAGGAAGTATGCGGGATCCTGTTCACGCAGGTGGATGACTCGCAGATCCAAGGTGAAACCGTTGCGGACGTCGTCGTGGCCCCGGACCCGCCCGTTTCCCAAGACCAGAACATGCTGCGTCAGGCGCATCTGCGGGTACAAGGTCATGATCCGAGCCCGGTAATTGAACATCCGGGTGACCAGCCCCTTGCGCGGCGCGGTCTCGTACTCGACATGCATCAGTCGGTTCTTGCCGGCGGTGATCAGGAGATCGGCGACGACATTCGGGACGGTGAAGGTGGCGGGCCGCTGAACGTAGGCTGTCGGCGCCAGGCCGGCCACTGTCGGGTCCAACCAGCCGGCCACGGTTGGCAGGTTCCGCTCGGCCCATCGCCGCATCGCGGCGTCATAGGGCTGGTCGGTTCTGGCCTCTGGGTCGGACTTCGCCCGAGGCGGGTGGCGGGACGTCATGTCGTCGACGTTGGTGCCTTTGACTAGCTGACGGTGGATCGGAACCAAATCTGTGGATAGATGGGCTCTCGTCGGCTCTGTGGACAACTGGAAAGTGCAGGCAGGGACGGAACGGGCCCGCAAGTCTGCTCGGCCGACTCATTCAGCGGGTGCGCTGGTCTGCCGAAACAGACCCAATGGAATCGCCGGTGGATGGCCCCACGACCGTGTCGGTGACCACCCACCTGACGGTGCAGCAAACCGCTCAGCGCCTGGTACGGAACATCGAGCAGGTGGTCCGTGGCCAGCATCAAGTGATCGAGCTGCTCAGCGTCGCCACCCTGGCAGGCGGTCACGTGCTGATCGAGGATGCACCCGGCACCGGCAAAACCACCCTGGCCCGAGCCCTGGCTCGCTCGATTGGCGGGGAATTCCAGCGGATCCAGGCCACGGCGGACCTGATGCCCTCGGACATCACGGGTTCGGCGATCTGGAATCCCAGCGAACGTCGCTTCGTCTTCATCGCCGGACCGGTCTTCGCCGACGTCCTGCTGATTGACGAGCTGAACCGGATGCCACCGCGAACCCAGTCCGCGCTGCTGGAGGTGATGGAGGAACGCACGGTCACGGTGGACGGCGTCCAGCATCAGGTGCCGCCGAACTTCCTTCTGGTCGCCACCCAGAACCCGCTGGAGCAGCACGGCACCTACCCGTTGCCTGAGGGCCAGCTGGACCGGTTCGCGATTCGGCTGCACCTGGCCCCGCTGGACGCCGAGTCCGAGCATCGGGTGATTCGCGAACAACTCGCCGGGCCGACGGTCGACCGCCTGACCGCCGTGCTGGACGCGGTCGGACTGGCGGCGGTCAGGCAGGCGGTACGAGAAGTCCACATTGCCGAACCAGTTCTCGCGCATGTGGTTGCGCTGGCCCGAGCCACCCGACACGACCCCCGGATCCGAGCCGGTGCCGGAGCCCGGGCCGCGATCAGCTTGGCGCGCTGTGCGCAGGCGTTGTCGGTCCTGCGCGGCCGCGACTACGTTACCCCGGACGACATCAACGACCTCGCTGTAGCCGTGCTCGCGCACCGGATCGTGACCGCCGAAGCGGCGCCCGCGGCGGAGGTGGTCGTGCGTCAACTCGTCGACCGGCAGCCGGTGCCGGTCCGAGTGTGAGTCCGGCATGACCGCGGACCTGGAGCCGGTATCGCACCATCGGCCGATAGCCGGTGCGACACCGACCGGGGTTGGTGGGATCACCCTGCTGGTCGCCATCGTGCTCGGTCTGATCAGCCTGCGGGCCTCGAATCCCTGGCTGTTGTTGATCGCCTGCGCCCTGCTCACCCCGGTACTGGCCTCCCAGCTGCTGCGGCCCGACCTGACGGCAATCTCGATCTGCTTCGCCAGTGCGGACCGGGTGGTGGTCGGTGCTTCGAGCAAGCAGACCTTCCACGTGCACAACCGTGGCCGGCACAGCAGCCCCGCGCTCCAGCTCCAGCATTCGGTGCGGGGGTTCGCGGCGATCAGCCTTGCCGTGCCTGCCTTGCCGGCTGGCGGCAGCGCGCATCTGACAATTCTTCGGCCGGCCGTCAGCCGGGGAGTGAGTTTGATTCATGACATCCGGCTGTGGACGACGGCGCCGTTCGGGATGGCCCTGCACCAGAGCTTGATTTCGGTCACCGCGCGAATCAACGTGCATCCGGCACCGGGTCCGATCGGCGTCCTACCGCCGGTTTCGGCAGGGGCCGGCGGTGGTCGGCCGAACCGGTTGGGTGAAGAGCCGCACGAAATGCGCGAATGGCGGCGCGGTGATTCGCTGCGTCAGGTGCACTGGCGGGCCACTGCCCGGCACGACCGGCTGACCGTCGTGATCCCGGAGAACACCGTCCGGTCCCGGTTGGCGGTGGTGATCCATGGTCCTTCGGACGACGAATTCGAAGCCCTGCTCCGCACCGCAGCCTGGACCGCTGTCCAAACCGCCCGATCGGACGGCATTCTCCGGCTTTCAGCAGCGGGAATCCCGGACTACGTCGGTGACGATCCCGGCGCCGTCCTGGATTGGTTCGCGGCTCTGGAGTCCATCCTCGCGATCGGACCGGAGGCCGTGGAAACGGCTGCGACCTGGGCCGGAAGCTCCGGAACACTGGTCCTGGCCAGCACCCGACCGGCGGACGCCGCCCAGTTCGGCCGCGGCGTCCTGGTGCTCACCCCCGATGGCCGGGTGGCTCGGTCGTGAACCCCGTAACGGCACCCGTACCACGCACCTGGACGGAGGATCTCGGCTTACGTCTCGCAACCTTGATCACCCTGTTGTCCGCTGCCTTGGCTCTCGGGTTCGCCGGTCTGATCCCGCCACTGGTCTGCCTGTTGACGGTGGGCCTGACCCTGATCGTCGGCTTGGTCGTTCCACGCTGGATTCCCTGGCTGGAGAAGGATTCGCCGCACCGGACCGCCGTTGCGCTGGCCGCGATCGGGCTGCTGATCGCGGCGACCGCCGGATCGGGCCCGAGAGCGATGTTCTCCGGTGAGCTGTCCGGCCCGCTCGGCGCCGCGGTGGCCGAACTCGCGCTGCCGGACGGTATTCCGATCGGTCTACTCGCGGCTCTGGCCGCCGGAGCCCTGGTGGCGGTGGCGCTGGAGCTCGCGGATCGTCGCGGCGTGCAGTCCGCACTGGTCCTCGGGATCGCCGTGCTGGGTCTGGCCAGCGTCGCCGCGCCGGGGTCACATCTGCTGCCGGCCTTGATCCCGGGCTGGCCGGCGGCACTGTTCACCCTCACCCGACTCACCGCGGGGGCGACCTCGGGCCCGCACTCCGCTCCGGAGACCGGCCAGTCACATCACCTCGGCCGCGGGTGGCGACAGGGCACGCGGCCTCCGATGATGCGGCGGGTAGCCACCACGGGTGCTGCGTCGGCCCGAGTGGTGGCCCGCTGGCAGCTGCTGCCGGCCCTGGTGGTGATTCCCGCCAGCCTGACCGTGATGGCCTTGGTGCTGGCCAGCGGGGTGGCGAAGATGGACAAGCACACCTTGGACTTTGGTGCGCAGAACGACACCGGAACGAATGGTGCGGGCCGGGCGAGCGGGTACCTCGGTGGCGCGATGGATCTCACCACCCGGGGCTCGTTGCCCGCGGATCCAGTGATCAAGGTTCCGGCGGATTCGCCGCGGCTGTGGCGGGCCGGCACGTTAGATCAGTACACCGGGTTGAGTTGGTTGGCCACCACGCCGGCGAGAGGGTTGCCGAAATTCGTTCTCGGATCCGATGGGACGGCACGGGTGTCAGACCCGCCGCTGCCCGCCGACCCGGCGAATTCCCGGACCGACCGGATGGAGCCGCTGGAACCGGGGTTCGTTCAAGTACTGTCACCAGGGCGATTGCTGGGTCTTTCCGCGCCCACGCTGCTCGCCGATGGAGAGGGACTGATCTCCCCAGGTGATCGACTGGTCCTCCTCGGCCGTCGCCTGTTCTCCAGCCCCTTTGAGGTGCGCTCCGAAACGCTGCCTGGAACCAGCGACCTGAACCTTGAAACGATGCTGAGCGCGGCCAAGGACTCGAAAGCATCGGCCGGTACCCCGCCGGCGCTGGACGAGGCTCTTGATCCACGATGGACGGCGTTACCGACCTATGTGTCCGATCGCGTCCGTCAGCTTGGCATCACACTGGTCACGGGCGCGCCCTCCAGGTTGGCTGCGGTCCGGGCGATCGAGGCCGAGCTCGCCAGCCGAATGACCTACACGCTGGATTCGCCGAAACCACCGGAAGACGCCGTGGACGCCGTTGACGACGTGCTGTTCATTTCGCACAGCGGATTCTGCGAGCAATTCGCCAGCGCGGAGGTGGTGCTGCTGCGGGCTGCCGGCGTCCCGGCCCGGATGGCCGTCGGCTTCTCCGGCGGGGAACCGGACGGCAAAGGGCTACGGGTGCTGCGACGCTCCGATGCGCACGCCTGGGTGGAGGTCTGGTTCCCCGAGGTCGGCTGGGTGACGTCGGACCCGACACCGGCCGCAGCCGAGACCAAGAGCCGGTGGCAATCGATCAAGAGCGCCGTTCGCTCACTGGTTGACGAGCCCGCGGTCCGGATCGGCGCGCTCATCCTGCTCATCCTGATGTCGGTGGCTGGAGTTCGACTGCTTCTGGCTCTCCGGCGACGGTTTCAGCTCGATACCCCGGATGATCCCACTACCCGGGCCCTGGACGCCGATCTGGCGGCCGCTTTCGCTCGGCTGGAGTCGGATCTCCGGGCGGAGGGCCGGCCCAGAGCGGCGAACGAGACGGTGGCGGCGCTGTCCCGGCGTCTGGCCCAGCAGCGGCAATCCGACCAGTGGCAATCCGACCACTGGCAATCCGGCCAGCCCGGCCAGTCCCCGGATCCGGCGCTGGATCGGGCGTTGCGGGTGCTGGAACGCGCGCTCTATGCCCAGCAGCCGCCGTCCCGGCAAGAGTGTCTCAGCGCGGCTACCGCGATGGATCAGCGCGAGGGTGGCCCGGCGGTCAGGCCCAGTCGACCCAAGTAGTCGTTCAGTCCACCGATCGCTCGAAAAGCCCTTCATCCACAGATCTTCGGCGTTCAGGTCGGCCCGGATCAGCCCTGGCTAGGGTCCTGCTCGGTCGCTGAACGGGTCCGAGGAGAGGGATTGGCATGGGATCAGACGAGGTGCGCCGGTTGGCCGTGCGAGTTCAGCAAATCGGGGACGACGTGCGGCGGCTGGCGGATCAGACGCTGGCCGCCGGTACGGCTGCGTGGCGGTCGACGGCGGCGGCGAGCTTTCGGCATCGGCTGGCCGAGGAGGCAACCCGGATCCGGGTGGTGGCCGTCGAACTGGACGGCGCCGCAGACGCTTTGCAGCGCCATGCTGTCGCCGTGGATGGCGCGGCCGTTCGGGCTGATGGCGGTTTTGTCCGGATCGATCTCGGCGGTCGGCGGTGAATTCCGGAGTTCGGGTGCTGACTGACCGGGCGACCTTCGAGGGCTGGGCCCGAGCCTTGTCCGGGCTCGTCCTGCCACCCGATCTCCTGCCACCCGATCTTCAGTCGGCCGATCTACCGTCGGTCGAGTCGGCGAAAAGCCTTCCCGGCCGATCGCTGCCCGTGCCACCCGTGGTCGCCGCCTCGCTCGCTCTGCACGGCTGCGCCGAAATCGTCGTCATGTTGCGAATCACGATGCCGGACGGCGATGCGACCGGTTGTTTCGGGCTGTCCGGCGACCTGGCCGCAGGTCTGGTCCGCTGCGGGGAGGACGTCGAAATCGGCCTGTTCGAGATCGGTGAACTCATCGACCAGGTGATCCGCCTGGTTCCAGTGGCGCCGCCACCGCCACTGGAGGCTGCCAGCGGTTGCGTGCGAATCACCGTGATGGGCCCCGACGCCACGGTCGGAGGCTGGCAGCAAATCCTGCTCGCCGGTGAAAGACATTGGCGCAGAATGCAGTCCGGTGCAGAACCGCACCGATTGGTCGCGGTTTCCGACGTCCATGGTGAACTGGCTGCCGATCTCCGCTTCGTCCTCGCCGGCTGCCTCGCCGGGGGCAACCGTGTCTGATCGCCGTGAGCTGGCGGTTCGTGGTGGTGCGGGAGCCACCAGCGCTCGTCTGGAAGACCTGCAACGGGCCGGTGCCCTGCTGCACAGCGCGGCCGGAAGCCTGGCGAATCATGCTCGGGCCCTGGTGGCGGTGTCCATCGATCCCCGTCTGCAGCTCACCGCAACACTGTCGCCGGTGACGTTCGCCCGAGCAGAGGCGGCGCTCGCCGGTGCCGCCTTCGGGCCGGGCGGATTGTTCGCCCTGGCGGCTCGGGCCGAACTGGTGAGCGACGGCGTCCGGATCGTGGCCGAGGGATACCGGGTCGCGGAGGCCACCACCGCCGAGGCGTTGCACGCTGTCTCCACCCTTACCGGGCAAGCCATCGGCCGTGCTGTCGGTGCCGTCACGCCCGAAGTGCTCCTTGGGACGGCGGCGCTGGTGACCGTCGTCGTGCTCGGTGACGGGAGCGGGGACGAGGACCGGAACGGCAGCGAGGACGGGGACGCTAGCGGGAACGGCGGCGGTGGTCGGAGCGACCGGGATCGGGTGCCGTGGCCTGAGCCGCTGCTTCGGTCCGGCAGGCTGGCTCTGCGGTTGCTAGCCGGCCAGCCGGGAGCAATCGAAGCGGCGGTCGGCGTGCTGCCCGGCGTGATCGGCGGCTTCGCCAGCACGCTGCCAGGCGGTCCGGTGATCTCGACGAGGCTCTTCGGTCACTCCACCGGCCCGCGTAGTGTCGCCGAAGGGCTGCGCGGGCTCGGCGTGATCGGTGGGTTGACCGGGGCCGCCACCGGCGGGCCGCCCTGGTTCCGAGAGTCGAACGCGGTGCAGGTCCGAGTTGTCCCAGTTCCGGGGCGTCGGCCCGCCGCCGATGCCGCCGATCTGCTCGGCCGAATTCCGCCGGCCGCTACCGATCGTCCGATGATCCACGTGGAACACGTTGATGGCGTCAACGGTCGCCACTGGGTGGTGTCGGT
>DATINJ010000106.1:0-17779 GCA_035474375.1 Kineosporiaceae bacterium
GCCGCACGAGCGCCTCGCGCTGCAGGGCCTTGGCGCGGTCGCGGCAGTCCTTCGGGCCCACGGTGGCGAAGAACCTGTCGTACGCGGAGTCCTCGACGTTGATCACGTCGTTCGGGGCCACGTAGGGCACCGTGCCGTTCATGTCATGAGGGTAGAACCGCTCGTAGTAAGTGGCGGTCATGCCGCCCTTGGAGCCGCCGGTGGCCAGCCAGTTCTTGTTGTAGATCGGCTTGAGCGCCTGGTAGATGCGGTGTTCGTCCGTCGCGGCCTGCCAGATGGTGAGATCTGACCAGTCCGCAGGTTCCGGACGGGACGGCGTGAAGAACCGGTACTCCATCGACACCTGGTTGCCGTCGACGATCCGCGTCGGCTCCGACCGATTGGGCGTGGTGCTGAGGCCGTAACCGCTGGTGAAAAGCACGGTGGGACGGCTGACGTCCTTGTGCAGGACGCTGATTCGCTGCTGGAACGTCGCGCCGTTCGGCTGTCGGTGGTCGACCGGCTGGGTGAGGTTGAGCAGGAAGAACCGGTAGCCCGGGGTGCTCACCGGCTTCTCCTCGATCAGGCTGATGCCCGGGATCGCTAGCAGCTGGTCCTTGATATCGGGCTCGGCGGCCCTAGCCGTGCTGGGCAGCGCAACCGGTGCACCGACCAACCCGATGAACATGGCCAAGACCAGCAGCGCTCTGGTGGCTTTCCGCACGGACCCTCCCCGGTTTCGACCTGACAGCGCGAGGATAGCCGAGATAAGCGGCATTTAGGGTGAAACGGTTGCCGATGTGCCCGCCTTCGGGTGATTGTCGGCCGTGCCCGCCTATTGACCCTTGGCCGGCCCCAACACGGGCCGATCCAGTGATCTTGGCGGCGAGCTCGGCCGGTCGGCGGGATCGGAGAGGTCGATCGTCCCGGATTCAGGGTCCTCGTCGAGCGTCGATCCAGACCGGAGTCCGAAGGTGACGGCGAGCAGCCCCACTACTGCTGCGGCCGCCAGGTAGTAGGCCGGGGTGATCGGACTGCCGGTGGTGCTGACCAGCCAGGTCGAGATGTACGGGGCGGTGCCGCCGAAGGCGGTCAGCCCGACGTTGGTGGCCACCGCCAGCGCGGTGAACCGGATCGCCACCGGGAACAGGACCATGGCGATCAGGGTGCTCACGGTGTACGTGGCACCGAGGAAGATCGCCCAGATGCTCTGTCCGATCAGGCCCGCCGTCATGTTGTGCCAGTGGATGATGATCCAGAAGCCGGGGACCACTGTGACCGCGATGCCGGCCATGATCACGATCGCCACCCGGCGCAACGGATAGCGATCGGCCAGGTAGCCGCCCGAGACCGTCGAGACTGCCTGAACCAGGAGGGCAACCAGGTTTGCTGTGTAGGCGTCGGACGCCGACAGCCCGGCAACCTCGATCAGGTAGCTCGGCAGGAACCCTGCCAGCAGGAAGCCGCCCAGGGCCGACGCCGCCGTCCAGGCGAGCAGGACGAGCATCCCGCGCCGGGCGGTACGAAACGCCTGGAACAGCGGCGCGCGACCCTGTTTGGCGAGGTCGCCGAGCGCGACGAAGGCGGGGCTGTCGAGCAGTCGAATCCGCAGGTAGAGCCCGACCAGGCCGATCGGGGCGGCGGCCAGGAACGCCGCTCGCCACCCCCAGTCGGCCAACTGGTCCGGCGACAGAATCCGGGCCAGCAGCAGGCCGACCGTCGCCGCCGTCGCGCCGGCCATCGTGCCCGCCAGGTTGTTGACCGCCAGGGTGCGGCCACGCCGTCCACGGGCCGCGTACTCGGTGACAAGTAGTTGTGATCCCGGAATCTCGCCGCTCACCGACAGGCCCTGCAGGATCCGGCACACCAGCAGCAGGGCCGGAGCCAGCAGACCGACCTGCGCGTAGGTGGGCAGCACCCCGAACGCCACGGTGGCGAACGTCATCAGCAACAACGACGCCGCCAGGGACGAGCGCCGACCGACGCGATCGCCAACGTGCCCGAAAATGATCGCCCCGATGGGATTCACCAGGAAGCCGACGGCGAAAATGGCGAAGGTGGCCAGCAATCCGGCGGTCGGATCAGCCTCCGGGAAGAACTGCGCCGCGAGCACCGTCGCGAAATAGCCGTACAGCACTGCGTCGTACATCTCGATGAACGTGCCGATGCTTGTCGCCGCCACAACGCGACGTCGGTATCTCGATGGCACCTCGTCGACGGCCATCCCACCCGCCACGTCAGGCATGTCAACCACGTCAGACACCTCCGAACGGATCAGCCCACGCTTTCTGATGACGGCGGGCCCACAGCTCGAGCAGCGACTCGCTGCTCATCGCCGCAGAACACACTATGACTACGGAGCGGAGTCGGTCAGCTACTTTAAGCAGAAGATGTGGTCGGCGATGCCTGCCGCGCTGGCGGTTGGTGTCCGGTAGATCCCCGTCCTGCCGCCGTCAGTCGGGTATCTCGGCCGGTTCGGCGTCGTCCGGGGTGTACTCGTCGGCATCGTGGTGGGTCGCGGCCCAACTGGCCAGCAGCTTCAGGGCGTCGTGCGAGGGGGAGGCTGGCTCGGGCGTGTAGCTGATGATGAGTTGGGTGGGGTCGGCACCTGGGGAGAAGGTCTCGAAGGGCAGATCGAGGTCCCCGACGATGGGGTGATGCAGGAGTTTGATGCCGGTGTTGTGGATGCGGACGTTGTGGGCAGCCCAGCGGTGGCGGAAGTTCTCGCTGCGGGTGGAGAGTTCGCCGATCAGGTCGGTGAGGCGGCGGTCGTAGCGGTCGCGCCCGGCTTCGGCGCGGAGCATGGCGACGGTGTCGTTGGCGACTTGGTCCCAGTCGCGGAAGAACTCGCTGGCGTGGGGGTTGAGGAAGATGAATCGGGCGTTGTTGGGTGGTTTTTCCGGGTCGGCGTAGACGGGTGAGAACAGGGCGCGGCCGAGGGGGTTGGCGGTCAGGATGTCTCCGCGTCCGTTGATGACGAGGGTGGGGGTGCTGGTCATCGAGTCCAGGATGCGCTGGATGGTGGGTCGGATGCGTTGCTGGGCTGGGCGGCGGCGTGGGGGTTGGGCGGGGCCGGTGCTGCGGAGGAGGGTGAGGAGGTGGATGCGTTCGGCGTCGTCGAGTTGGAGTGCCTGGGCGATGCCTTCGATGATGCTTTCGGAGGCGCCGGTGGCATCGCCGCGTTCCAGGCGGGTGTAGTACTCGCTGGAGATGCCCGCGAGCAGAGCGACTTCCTCGCGGCGTAGTCCGGTGACTCTGCGGCGGTCTCCGCCGTAATTGGGCAGTCCGGCCTGTTCGGGGGTGATCTTCGCGCGTCGGGTGCCGAGGAATTCCCGGATCTCGGCACGCAGATCACCGCGAAGGTCGCGATTGCTGCCAGGGCCGTTTCTGCTTGCCATGCGCTCCACTCTAGGAGCGCTTTCCTTGGTTAGGGGGTCCCTGTGAGTGACCCCCTCGGCAGGGACCCTCAACCTCACCCCGGTGCCAGCACAGCATCTGAAAGGAAAGCGGCCGTCCATACTTTGCCGGTGCGCCACGCTTCGGACCGCTGGACCTGCGTCCGGCGGCCCGAAGCGCCCTACCTGTTCAGGCCGCGTGTAAGCGGCGCGTCAGGCGACGCTCGCGCGTTGCCTGACAAGAGGCACATAAGACGGCGTCCGGGCGGGCTTCCAGTCGCTCGAGCGGGATGTCGTTCTGGCACTCGTCGCAGCGACCGTAACTGCCTTCAGCCATGTGCCGCAGCGCGGCGGCGATTTCGCTCAGTGCTTGACGGGACTGAGCGCGCAATGCGGCGTTCACGGAGGCTGTACCGGGGGCCACGTCTGCGGTCATCAGGTCCTGGAGTTGGTCCGTGTGGAATTCGTACCGTTCCTCGAGTTGCGCTCGTATCGCCTCGTACTGGTCTTCTTTGGCGCTGGTCATGCATAGCTCCATCGTTGTGGGAAGCGCGAGGCGAAGCCCATGGCTCACCTCGACTCTGATCACATTGCGGAGGCGACCGGTGGTGCACGCGGGGCCTGACGAGGGGTAGGACGCCGCGGGGTGATGGCGACCAACACCATCGGTACGGCGGCCAGCAGGAGCCCGGCGAGAGGGAACCAGACCGGTTCCGGCAAGATCATCGCCAGATCGACGTACTGGCGAGCCGGCAGCAGAATCTGGGCGGGTGCCTGAGCTACGACGCTCGCCTCGGAGTGCATGGTGCCGCTGTAGGTCGTCGTCGACGTGGTCAGCCACAGGCAGAGCAAGCCGGTCACGCTTACCCAGCCGAGGGCGCGCATGACGGTGTGGAACGGGCCACGCACCCGACCAACGGTGGACATAACGACACCGTAGGCCAGCCTCGAAGGAAGGGGCAAGGCATTTTCACGAGACGCGTTGTGAAAAATCAGTGACGGTGATGAAATCAAGACAGTCCAGCGGTGTGAATACGCCGGGGCGTTTTTCCACGTGAGGTCGGGCAAGAACCGGAGTTGATGTTGATCGATCGAGATCGCCGGGCCGTCGCCGCGCTCGGGAGCAGCCGAAGCCGGGTCCTGGAGGTGCTGCGCGAGGCCGGCGGGCCCTTGGGCGTGCAGGAGATCGCCGCCCTGACCGGCCTGCATGCCAACACGGCGCGGTTCCATCTGGACGCGCTGATCGAAGCGCGACTGGTGGATCGAGCATGCGAGGAACGCACTCAGCGAGGCCGTCCGAGAGTCGTGTTCCAGGCCACTCCGGCCGCCGAGGAAGCCGGCCAGCCGAACTACCGGCTACTGGCCGAGATGCTCACCGGCCTGATCGCGAGCGTCCTCCCGAAATCGGAACGGGCCGCTGTCGAGGCCGGTGAAGGGTGGGGACGCTTGCTGGCGCAGCCGCCGCTGCATCGGGTTGACGCGCTCGAGGGCATCAGCCGCCTGTCCGCCATCCTCGCGGACGCCGGATTCGCGCCTGAAGCGGCCGGTAACTCGACCGCTCCCGTCATTCGGCTACGGCACTGCCCCTTCCGTGAGATCGCCATCGAGTACCCGGAACTGGTGTGCTCGCTGCATCTTGGCCTGATCCGCGGTGTGCTCAGCGAACTTCGGGCGCCGGTTGCCGCCGAACGGCTGGAAGCCTTTGTGGAGCCGTCGCTATGCCTGGCTCACCTCGCCCCGACTGCTGCGGGTTAGGTCGCATAGAGAGTCAACGGGGCGTTGGTGGTGACGGTGGCGGAACCGTCGGTGTTCAGCCGGATGTCGAGTCGGTGTCCGGCGACTCGTAGTCCGCTGACTGATAGTGCTCCGATCCCAGGTATTTGGGCTGGGTTCACGGTGAGAGTGCCGCCGGGGACGTCGGGGTTGATGCCGAGGATGGATGCCAGCAGGGAGATGGCTGTAGTGGCGGCCCAGGCTTGTGGTCGGCAGGCGGCGGGGTAGGGCACCGGGGCGGGTCCCTGGCGGCGGGGGTCGCCGCCCCAGAGCTCCGGTAGTCGCCCGTCGAAGGCCGCGGCGGCGGCGAGCAGGCCTTCGATCAGTTCGCCTGCGCGGTGGCCGTTTCCGCTGCGGGCCAGTCCGGCGACGGCGATCGCGGTGTCGTGCGGCCAGATGCTGCCGCAGTGGTAGCGCAGCGGTGCGTACCCACCGGCCAGCGCGGACATGGTGCGCAGCCCGTATCCGTCGGCCATGTCGGGGGCGGTGATCCGGTCGACGATCAGAGAGGTTTCCTTTTCGTCGAGCAGTCCGGTGGCCAGGAGATGACCCATGTTGCTGGCCACGGCGTCGACGGGGGCACCGTTTCCGTCAAGGGCCATCGCCGGGTAGGTGCCGCGCTCGTCGGTGGTCCAGAACGCGGATCGGAATCGGTCGGCGAGTTTGTCGGCCCAGGTACGCCAGCTGGCGGCCGCGCCGGGACGGCCGAAGGCCTCCAGCAGCGCGGCCCCGTTCTGGGCGGCTTCGTGGGCGTATCCCTGAACTTCGGCCAGCGCCATCGGGGAGGTGGCTAGTCGCCCGTCGGCGTATCGGACGGCGTCCGCGGAATCCTTCCAGCCCTGGTTGGCCAGCCCGGTCCCGGAATGGTCGGTGTAGCGCAGGAATCCGTCACCGGCGCGGGCGCTGGCCCGGATCCAGTCCAACGCTCGCTCCAGGTGCGGCAGCAGGGGTTCGACGTCGGCCGCGGGCAGCCCCCAGCGCCAGGCGTCGTGCAGCAGGCACACCCACAGCGCGGTGGTGTCGACACTGCCGTAGTAGACCGGCGGCAGCACCAGCCCCATCCCGTCATCGAAGGTGGTGCGGCGCAGTTCGTGGAGGATCTTGCCCGGCTCCTGCTCCGCGGCCGGGTCGGTGATGATGCCCTGCAACCCGGCCAGCACCCGCAGCGTACCTGCGGCCAAGTCGGTGCCCAGGGGCAGCATCATCCGGGCCGCCCACAGGCTGTCCCGACCGAAAAGCGTGAAAAACCAAGGCGTTCCCGCCGCGAGGAAGACATCTTGAGGCTGATCGGGCAGGGTCATCCGCAGCGCGTGCGCGTCGTCTAGACCCTGTTGGGTGAGCGCCGTCAACCGACGATCGTCAGCGTTCACCGTCGGTGAGGACCACGTGTCGTCCAACGGTGCCGCGTGGACCACCGCAGCGGCATCGGTCACGTCAACCTGCCACTCGAGCGTCCTGGTGGCCCCGGGAGTCAGGGTCACGATCCACTCGAAACTGGTTGCTGCGAAATCGATCACGGCATCCGTCGCCTGGATGCGTACCGTGGTGGAGGCTCGGGACCACTCGATCCGCCCGTCGGCGAGCAGGCGGGCCGGTACCGGGACGCCGCCGGCGCCGGCCTTGACCTCCTCCAGGGCCAGCAAGTCGCTCTGCACCTCGATGCGCACCAGCGCGTTCACCGGCTCGGACGCCGTGGACGTGATCGTCAATTGCTCCGTGAAACGACCCGGGGCCACCTGCCGCAGCCGGTCCAACCGAACGGTCGGGTCGGGCTTGGCGTCACCCAGATTGCGGGCCAGGCCAACCAGATGCGAGCGACCGGAACCGAGCGCGCCGCTCGACACTGGCTCCAGCGCCTCTCCCGACACGGTCAGCCGGAGCGTGGAAAGGGCCCTGACATCGGCGTGGAACAGGCCCTGCGCTCCCCCTGAGGGCCCGGTGACGACATCACCGGAGGCCGAGGTGAGCAATGCAGTGGGGGCCGCGAGGGTGACCAACAGATCGTGCAGGAGAGGCTGACGGCGGGGCATGGACGGCATTCGATTCTCTCCTGGCGGGGTCTGATCGTGGTGAGTGTCGCACTGTCGTGCTAGTGAGTCTCGGACCGCCGCGCAGGCGATCAGGTCTTGACACGGCTCGCGGACGGGTCGATGCTATCCACGATTTGAACGCTCCAATTGAACGTTCCAAGCATGGCATACCATCGCTTAAAGGGCGAGGTACACCTACCAGGTCGAGGGAGATGCGATGGCGCGTCCCACGCTAGAGATCGTTGCCGCACGGGCCGCCGTGTCCCGGCAGACCGTCTCCAACGTTCTGAACTCCCCGCACCTGGTGCGCCCGGAGACCCGGACCCGGGTGGAAGCGGTGATCGCCGAGCTGGGGTACCGCCCGAACCGGGCGGCGCAGACACTGAAGACGCGTCGCTCGCAACTGGTGGGGGCGCGGATCGAGCCCCCACGCGACGGGATCAACCGAGTGGTCCTCACCCACTTCCTGCATGCCCTGACGTCGCGGGCGCAGCTGCAAGGGCTGCGAGTGATGCTCTTCGCGGCGGATGAGGATCGTGACGAGATCGGGCAGTACGAGCAACTACTGGAGGATCACGATCTCGATGCGTTCGTGCTGACCGACACCCATGTCGGTGACGCCAGGACCGCATGGTTGGCCGAGCGGCAGGTGCCGTTCGTGACATTCGGTCGGCCCTGGGGTGCGCTCTCGGCGTATCACAGCTGGGTGGACGTCGATGGCGGGGCCGGCACTCGAGCAGCCACCACACACCTGCTCGACATTGGGCATCGGCGGATCGCCTTTCTGGGCTGGCCCAGCGATGCGGCGGCGGGCGACGACCGCCGGGACGGCTGGGCGCAAACCTGTGCGGCGGCCGGCATCCACGACGAGAGGCTGGACGTGCGGGTCCCGGAAGGCCTGGAGCATGGCCGGGCCGCCACCGCGAAACTTCTCGACCTGGCCGATCCGCCGACCGCTTTGGTCTGCGTCACCGACTCCCTCGCCCTGGGAGTCTGGGCCGAGGTCACCCGGCGCGGCCTGCGGGTCGGGCGCGATGTCGCGATCGTCGGGTTCGATGACTCCCCGACCGCTGCGGTGATCGGGCTGAGCAGCGCCGCCCAGCCGATGGACCAGGCCGCTGCGGCCTGCCTGGAGCTGATGCACACCGTTCTCGACGCGCCGCAGCCCGCACCGACTCCGCCCGGTCCCGTGCTTCTCGCTCCTCAGCTGGTATTGAGGGCTTCCACCGCCAGAGACTGACTGGCCCGCACTTCTCGGCTCGCGTGAGCGCGCCGCACGAACGCACGCCTGCCCACAACTGACCCACCAACCTCAACGAACGCCGCCCGCCAACGCGAGCCCGCTCATCCCCTAGACCTGCCGAAAATCCCCTTTTCGCCAGGCCTCTCGCTGCCATGCCAGCAGCGGCACGGCCAATCGTGGGCGGCGCTTCGCCACCAGCCAGAACCACTTGAGTGAACGGTCCCGCCAGAATCATCCGTCCGAAGGAGCATGTGATGTCCCAGAACCATTCCTACCGAAAGCTGGCGTTCGCTTCGCTGGCTGCCCTCGCTGTCACTGCGACCGCGGCTTGCGGCGGTGAGGGCTTCGACAGCGGTTCTGAGGTTCAAGCCTCAGCCGCCGGCCCGGTGCAGTTGAAAGTGCTGATCGCCTCCAGTGGTGACGCCGAGACGAAGGCGGTCACCGATGCGGCCGCCGCGTGGGCGAAGACCAGCGGGAATACGGTCACGGTCACCCCCGCGACGGACATCAAGCAGCAACTCGGACAGGGCCTCGCGGCCGGCACCCCACCGGACGTGTTCTATGTCGATGCGGGCGCTTTCGCCGATTATGCCAGCGTTGGGGCGCTCGAGCCCTACGGCGACACCTTCGCAGAGAAGGACAACTTCTACCCGGCGTTGCGGCAGTCGTTCACCTATCAGAACAAGCTTTACTGCATCCCGAAGGACTTCTCCACCCTGGCACTGGAAATCAACACCGAGGCTTGGAGCAAGGCCGGTCTCACCGAGGCCGACATTCCCACCACTTGGGACCAGTTGAAGGCGGTGGCCACGAAGCTGACCAATTCAGATCAGGTGGGCCTGGCTATCGGCGACACCCGGGACCGGGTCGGCGCGTTCATGGTGGAGGCGGGCGGCTGGGTGACCAATCCGGATGCGACCGCCGTCACCGCCGACAGCCCGCAGAACCTCGAGGCCGTCGACTACCTGAAGTCCTTGCTGGCCGCCGGGGTCGCGAAGTACCCCAAGCAGTTGGACTCCGGTTGGGCCGGTGAGGCATTCGGTAAGCAGAAGGCCGCGATGACGATTGAAGGCAACTGGATTCGCGGCGCGATGAAGAACGACTTCCCCGCCGTCAAATACACCGTCGTCCCGCTGCCGGCCGGCCCGAAAGGCCCCGGAACGCTGAGCTTCACGCAGTGTTGGGGGGTCGCGACCAAGAGCGCGAATCACGCTGCAGCTGTTAGCCTTGTCGCCGCGCTGACTACCGAAAAAGCGCAACTCGGGTTCGCCGAGTCGTTCGGCGTGATGCCCTCGCGGCAGTCCGCCCAGGCCGCCTACGTCGCGGCATTCCCGGACGACAAGCCCTTCATCGAGGGCGTGGCGTACGCCCAGGGTCCAGTGAACGCACCGAAGATCAACCAGGTGCTCACCGACTTCGACACCGCACTGCAGGGGCTGCCGAAGGCCAACTCGAAAGAGATTCTGACCCGGCTCCAGACCAACGCCTCAGCCGTCATCGGGAAGTGACCCGATGAGCATCACGGTAACCTCCGCCGAGCGGGCCGCCGAGCCCGCTCGGCGGCCGGCCCGCCGCGGCGCCGGGCGCGGATTGCGCGCACCCGAAGGCCCCGCCGGATGGTTGTTCGTCTCCCCGATGATCCTGGTGATCGGGGTCTTCCTGGTGGTCCCGATCTTCATGGCGCTATGGGTCAGCTTCAGCGACTGGAACGGCCAGGGCAGCCCGTTCTCGGCCTCGGTGAACTGGGTCGGGACGAAGAACTACGCCAACCTGATCACCAACCCCGGCCTGACCCAGACCGACTTCATGACGAGCATCCGCAACAACCTGTACTTCGTGCTGATCGTCGTCCCACTTCAAACCGTCCTGGCCCTGATTCTGGCCCTGATCCTGAACGCCAAACGGCTCAAGGCCAAGAGCTTCTTCCGGACCGCCTACTACTTCCCGTCCGTCACCAGCTCCGTGGCGATCTCCGTGGTCTTCCTCTTCCTCTTCTCCAGCTCCGGAGCGGTCAACGCCGGACTGAACCTGGTCGGCGTCCACGGGCCGAACTGGTTCGCCGACCCCCGCGGGGTCTTCCACATCGTCCTGGGCGGTCTCGGCGTGAACACCGACTCCCCACCCAGCGCCCTGACCGGCCACGGCGTCGGCGGGCTCAGCTGGTGGGACTGGCTGTCCGGGCCCAGCGTGGCGATGTCGGCAATCATCGCGCTCGTGGTCTGGACCACTGCCGGCACCTTCATGCTGTTCTTCCTCGCTGCCCTGCAAGACATCCCGGTCGAGGTCGAGGAAGCCGCCGAGGTGGACGGCGCGAGTGCCTGGCAACGATTCCGCAACATCACCCTGCCCCTGCTGCGCCCGACCCTGTTCCTCGTGCTCACCCTCGGCGTGATCGGAACCTGGCAGGTCTTCGACCAGATCTACGTGATGAGCCAGGGCGCCCCCGGTAAGACCACGCTGACCCCCGCCTACCTGTCCTACGATTCGTCGTTCACGAACTTCGAATGGGGCCAAGGTTCCGCCATCGCCTTCATCCTCTTCACCCTGATCGTCGTCCTCACCCTCGCGCAGCGCCGACTACTGCGGGAGAAGGACGGACCCTCGCGTCGAGAGTTGCGCCGGCGGGCAAAAGCCGCAGCCAAGGCGCCCGAGCCGGCACGTACCTGAGCTGAAGGAGTCGTCATGGCCACCAACATCGATGTCGACGAGCAAGCCATCGCGTCGGCCCCGGCAATGCAACCCCCGCCTCGCGAGAGCAACTGGAAGCAGATCGCGGGCTACACCGTCCTGATCCTGGTCGCAGCCATTTACATCTACCCGTTCCTGATCCAAATCGCGACCAGTTTCAAAACCGACAGCGACGTGTCCGCACACCCGCTGTCGCTATGGCCCACCCAGTTCAGCACCGCCGCGTTCGCCCGCCTTCGCGACGTCGACTTCTCCCGCTGGTTCACCAACTCGGTGATCGTCTCGATCTTCGTCACCGCCGGGCGGGTGTTCTTCGACTCCCTCGCCGGATACGCCTTGGCCCGGCTGCAGTTCCGGGGCCGCAGCCTGGTCTTCGCCGGCGTGATCGCGGTGATGGCGGTCCCAGCCGTCGTGCTGCTCATCCCCCGGTTCCTGGTGCTCAACACGCTCGGACTGTACGACTCCTACACCGGGATGATTCTCCCGTTGATGGTCGACGCCGCAGGGGTTTTCATCATGAAACAATTCTTCGAATCGATCCCGATCAGCGTCGAGGAAGCCGCCCGCATCGACGGTGCCGGCACTTTCCGGATCTTCTGGTCCGTCGTCCTGCCGATGGCCCGCCCGGCCCTCATCACGCTGACAATCCTGTCGTTCCAAGGGTCCTGGAACGAACTGCCACACTTCATCATCTCCCGCCAGAGCCCCGAGCTGAACACCCTCACCACCGGCGTCGGCGGCCTCGTCTCCGGCCAACTCGGAGAAGGCAACCAATACCCCATCAAACTCGCCGCTGCCTTGCTCATGACCATTCCCGTGGCCCTGGTCTACTTCGCCTTCCAACGCCACTTCGTCCGCGGTGCCAGCGAAGGAGCAGTCAAAGGCTAGTCCGCAACCAGGGTGGTCACGGTGCTAAACCGCTCGAGCGGCCTCGGCAAGGTGGGCGAGACTATCCGGCATGGAGTTCTTCTGCTACCACCGTGACCGGCCCGGTTCCCTGGAACTGCGCGACAAGCTGCTGGAGGAACACTGGTCCTACATGGACCGGCACGCGGCGGGCATGATTGCTCGCGGTCCCACGCTGACGGGCGACGGTGAGGTGCCGACCGGCAGCGTGCACATCGTCGACCTGCCCGATCTCGAGGCTGCCCAGGCGTTCGCCGTCGATGAGCCCAACTACCGGGCCGGGGTGTACTGGCCCGAGGTGTTCCTGCGCCGGTGGCGCAACGAGTTGGGGCGCACGATGTGGGACTTTCCTGGCGGCCGAACCGGCGGCAATCGGTACCTGGTGCTTGGCCACGGCACCGGCACGACCGCCGAACCTGTCCCCCAGGATCGCGAGTCGCTGATCGCCTTCGGGCCGCTGCTGTCCGACGACGGCACCAAGTGGCTGGGTACCGCCGCGTTGGTCCGGGCTTGCGACCAGGACGCCGCTCGCGCCGTCCTCACTGCGCACCGATACTCCGAGATCGAGGTGCACAGGTGGCAATTCGGCGGCCGGCAGTGACGTCCGGGCAAGCCCTTGACCTCACGTCCACTTCAGGTTCTACCGTGTTGGCGGTGACCGCAACCGAAATCGCAGGAGTCCGATCATGAGCCCGTTGCAGCTGGGGCCGATCGCCGTCGCGCTCAATGTCTCCGCCGACGGCACCCATCTAGCGCAGGCCGCAGAGCTGGAGCGGCTCGGGTACGCGGCGATCTGGTTGCCCGGCGGGCAGATCGACACCCTCGACCGGATCAGCGAGGTCGTGGGGGCAACCAAGGCCATCCCGGTGGCGTCGGGCATCATCTCCCCCGATGTCTACCCGGCCACCGCAGTTCTCCAGTGTTACGCGAATCTGCAGCAGGATGCTCCCGATCGCTTCGTGGTCGGGCTCGGCGCGTCGCAGAAACCACCCGCCTTGCCGGCGTTGCACGCCTACCTGGACGAACTTGACGCCGCACCGGAACCGGTCCCAGCGGATCGACGGATCCTGGCGGCGATGGGTCCGCGCAAGCTGGCGGTGGCGCGAGAACGCTGCGCCGGAGCCATCACCTTGCTGGTCACTCCGACCTCCACAGCCGCCGCCCGGCAGGAACTCGGACCGGACCGGTCGCTCGTCGTCGACCAGTTCGTCGTCCTGGACACCGAACCCGCCCGGGCCCGCGAGACTGCCCGTCAACCGCTCCGGTTCCTTTCACAGATCGGCGGCTACCGGGCCAGTTTCGCCCGGATGGGATTCACCGAGCAGGACGTCGAAACCCTCAGCGACCACCTCGTTGACGAGCTCGTGTTCTGGGGCGACGTCGACTCCGTCGCCGCTCGGGTTCGAGAACACCTGCAAGCCGGTGCGAATCAGGTCGTGCTCAGCGTCCTGGGCGGCGCCGGGGTGCCCGATCAGCTCCAGGCCGAGACCCGCCTGGCGGAGCGACTTCTACCCTGATCACCGGCCTGCGACCCGGGCCCGAGCAGCCTCCGATCAGAGGTTGCCGAAGCTCTCGATCCCGGCCTTCTTCAGCGCCTGAGTGCGCAGGGCCGGGCAACCACGGACGAAGGCCTCGTCCAGCGCGTATCCGTCAGCGCCCGCCAGGCCGCCGTGGTCCTCAAAGAAGGCGGACAAGCCGATGGCCAGCTGCGCTGCGGCGCCGACCTTGGTGTCGGGGACCTTCGGCAGGTTCTCCTTCAGCCAGGCGCATGCCTCAGCGTCGGTATAGGGCGCCTTCGACGAGGTGTCGCCGGACGCCTTTGACGGGGTGTCGCCGGACGACGAGGTGCTGGAGTTCGGGTTCGCGGAGTCGACCGCCGTGGCTCCTGTCGACGACCCGCCGCACCCGGTCAGGGCGCCCAGACTGACCACTGCTGCAGTCACGACCAGCGCCGTCCATCTCGGGTGGCGCCCGTGCCGACCGCCCGGCGTGGTGCCGGGGCTGAGGGTGGCGTCGTCGAGGGTCGTAACGTCGGATGTCATCGCGGAGCTCCCGTGCTCGGTGCCCCACCTTCTGGTCGGGCCGTGTGGTCAGCCTGGCACCCGGGGTGCCGCAGTACATCGGGGATCACCCCGTCCGCGAGGAGGGGGGTCGGGGCGGGCGGGACCGGCGAACGAAACACTGGCCGGTCAGCGGCCTCGCCGACCTCCGGGACATGGAACGCTTATGCTCTGGGCATGTCCTGGCTGCCTACCGCATTTGTGCACCCTACCCACGTCGAAGTGATGGCCGGTCATCACTTGCGCCCGATCAAGGCCACCGATGTCGGGCTCGACTTCCCGGCGGTAATGGGTTCGCGGCAGCGGTTGTGGTCCATCTACGGGGCTGCGTGGGGTTGGCCGCCGGCGGATATGACCTACGAGGAGGATCGTAGGGATCTGGCCCGACACGAGGTAGAGATAGCCGCGCACCAGTCCTTCAACTACGCATTGTTCGATGCAATGGAAACGGCTCTGCTGGGCTGCGTCTACATCGACCCGCCGGAGCGAGTGGGAGCCGACGCGGAGATCTCTTGGTGGGTCATCGACAGCTACGTTGGATTTGAGCTGGAGAAGGCGTTGGACCTGTTCGTACCGCAGTGGGTCACCGCATCCTGGCCGTTCCAGGCTCCCCGCTTCGTGGGTCGAGACCTTTCCTGGGACCAGTGGTCCGATCTCGAGAAGCTCTGATGTGGATCGGAGCGGGTCATCTTTGAGTCGGCCGGTCCGTGGGCTGGTCGGGACGCCCTCCGCAGATTTCTGAGTACGGCGGTGCGGGTGGAGATCTCCCTCGGCCCCGAATATGACGCCTACCCCTCGACAGTAGATGAACCTGTCGCCGTGGTGGAGGATCCGGCGATCTGCGCGCGCATTGTGGAAGCCTTGCAGGACGATGGTTTCCAGCATGATGTCGTTGTTCAAGCCCAGGGCAGTCTGGATCTCGTCTTCTACGACGCCGATCACGAGTTCATGACGTCGGTCACGGTGCTGCCGGGATGGATTCGTTACGGAGCACCCACTGACGCCCGGCTGGCCAGCACCGACCTCGAGTCTCTGCTCGCGGAGCTGGGAATCACTCGCCCATGGTCGACCGAGGCACTGCGCGCCGTCCGCGACGTGGAATCACGTCTCGCCACCACCGCACGGAATCTCCCGGCGGAACCGGAGACACCGAATCTGCTGGCGACCGAACTGACTGAACGCTGGAAGCAGCAGTGGCCCGCCAGTCGCCCCGTTGCTCACGAACTTCGCGGTACCGAAAATGGGCGCTGGGTAAGGTTTCACAGCCTTCCCGAAGCGAAGCGATACGCCGAGGACGAAGCCGAGTATCAGGAACTGCTGCACCGTCACGCCACCGTCATCAGCGAACTCAACGCCCTCAGTGCCACCAATTCCCGAGATCTCCTGATCATCACGTGTGCCTGGTCGCCCGGTCCCAAGCCACCGTTGCGGACGGCACCGGTCGTCGATGCCTCTCCGGGCGCCATCTACTGGCAGAGCTTGCTGATCGATGACGACGAGGACTGGGGGCAGAACTGGATGCACCTGTTCGTCGAACGAACCGGGCTCGGCGAAGCGCGCCTGCAGTTGCTGCTGCGGATCGTGGCTGACGACGTCACCGAAGGCGTCATCATCACAGACCCGGATCTGACCTGGCTCTATCACCCTTACGACGGCGGCGCGGACGTGATCGCCGCCACGCCGGCGGATCGCGATCGCCTACGAGCACGACACTCGGACTGGCTTCCCTCGCACTCGGCTGGCCTGTAGGTCGTGTTTCATGAGTTCTCGACCCTCGCGGGTAGTTGATTTGGGGTTACGCGCTTGCCTACGGCGGTACCTGGCGACCATCGCGCAGGTCGATGCGGTCGTCGCACCGGTCGGCCACCTCCAGGTCGTGGGTGGCGATGACGACCACGTGGCCCTCGGCGGCTCGGGCGGTAATCATGTCGATCATGCGGTCCCGCGTCACCGCGTCGAGTTCTGAGGTCGGTTCGTCGGCCAGCAGCACGGCCGGGCCCGGCGCCAGAGCCCGGGCGAGCGCCACCCGCTGCTGCTGCCCGCCGGACAGCCGCTCGACCGGCCGGTGCAGGGCATCGCCGAGGCCGACCTCCTCCAGCGAAGCCACCGCGCGCGCTCGGGCCGCGTCCGGCTGCATGCCGCGGGCGCGCAGTGCGATCTCGACGTTCTCGACAGCGGTGAGCACCGGGAGCAGGGCGTGCGTCTGCAGCAGGAAGCCGAACGAGCGGCGCTGCTGCACCGAGCCGTCGACGCGCACGCCGTCCAGGTGGACCGTCCCCGCGTCGACCCGCACCAGGCCGGCTAGGACGCCGAGCAGGGTTGTCTTGCCCGACCCGGACGGCCCGACGATCGCGAGCATCCGGCCGCCGGTCGCGCGCAGCGAGACGTCTTGCAGGATAGCCCGCCCGTCGCGGACGACGCCGATGCTCCGGGCTTCGAGGGTGCCGGTCACGAGTGTTCCTCCCGGCGCAGGACGAGGCGGTCGTCGGCCTCCTCGATTTCGACGAGGGTGCCGGCCGGCCAGGTCCGGCGCAGCCGATCAGGTAGCTGGAGAGAGCCGTCTGCTCCGACGACGGCGAGGTCGCGACCGTGGCGGCCTTCGGCACCGACCCGGCCGTCGCGGATGGTCACCGTCCGCGGCCAGCGGGCCGCGACCACCGGGTCGTGGGTCACGACAATGACGGTCGTTCCCCAGCGCTCGGCGGCCTTGTCGACGAGGTCGAGCACTTGTGTCCGCGCGTCGGTGTCGAGTTGCGAGGTGGGTTCGTCGGCCAGCAGCAGGCCGGGTCCGTTCGCCAGGGCGACGGCGACGGCGATCCGCTGCCGCTCACCTCCCGACAGGCCCGCGAGCGGGCGGTGCGCGAGCGGCGCCAGCCCGAGTGCCCCGAGCAGGTCGGCCGGAGGCGTGAGGGTGCGCCGCACCCGGTGGCTGAGGGCGCGCTGGGCGAACGAGACGTTCTGGGCTGCGGTCGCGTACGGCAGGAGGTTGCGCCACGGGCCCTGCAGCACCGTCCCTACTCGGGCGGCCCGAAGGGCCGCGAGCCGTCCTTCGGAGAGCGTGCGCAGGTCGAGCCCGTCCAGGGTCACCGTCCCGGCGCTCGCCCGGGTGGTGCCGGCCAGCAGCGAGAGCAGGGTGGACTTGCCGGCCCCGGACGGCCCGAGCAGCGCGACCCGCTCGCCCGCCGAAACCTCGAGGTCGACGCCGCGCAGCGCGACGACGTCGCTGCCGGTCGCGTCGGTGTAGATGTGTACGACGCCGTCCAGGCGCACCTCGGCGCCGGGGCGGGGGGCCGTCCCGGGCGGCGGGTCCGTCCCGGGGGTCGCGGGCGTCATGGCGCCACTCGTAACGAGGTCTCGTCACCGGCCGGCCGGGTGACCATCAGCACGACCGGGACCAGGAGCAGGGCGGTGGTGACGGCGGCGGCCGCGGTCACTGGAAGTAGCACGTCGGTGGTCGTGTAGATCCCGGACACCACCGGAGCGGCGCCGGTGACCTCGGCGAGTACCGGCGCCAGCGCGTCTACCAGGGCTGCCGCGCATGCTGCGCCGGCTAGCACGCCGGGCAGCAGCAGCAGGACGTCTTCGAGCACGGCCGAGCCTCGCACGACGCGTCCGGGCACGGCCATCGCGTGTAGGGCTGCGGACTCGACCGCCCGCCGGCGGGCGGCGGCTGCCAGGACGGTCGCGGTCCCGGCCACTCCGGCC
>DATINJ010000107.1:0-12462 GCA_035474375.1 Kineosporiaceae bacterium
ATGAGCGGGAACCCCGCTCATCGACCCTCGGTGCTCGGTACAATCTCTGCGTGATCAAGCTGTGAATCGTGATCAATCTGTGAATCGCACCAGCCCCGTGCGGGTCTTGTTCCTCGGTGGTTTGGGTCGCAGTGGAACCACACTGGTGGAGCGGGTGCTGGGAGAACTGCCGGGAGCTTTCCCGCTCGGCGAGGTCGTCCATCTCTGGACCCGCGACATCAGGGACAACGAGCGCTGCGGCTGTGGCAGGCCCTTCCTGGAGTGCCCGTTCTGGACCGAGGTTGGCCAGAAGGCGTTCGGTGGCTGGGCCACGGTAGATGTCGACCGCGTCATCGCGCTTGCGGCGGCGGTCGACCGAACCCGAAACATTCCCCAGTACGCGCTTCGGCGGCAGTCCCCGCAAATGCGCGCCGACCTGCGGGAGTACACCTCCTACTATGTCCGGCTCTATCGAGCGGCCCAGGAGGTCTCGGGCGCGAGCGTGGTGATCGACTCCTCCAAGCACGCCTCGCTGGCCTACTGCCTGAGCCTGGAGGAGGAGGTCGATCTTCGGGTTGTGCACGTCGTACGGGACAGCCGCGGGGTGGCCTACTCCTGGACGAAGCATGTCGATCGCCCGGAGACCGACGGCAGTGCAGAGATGGCCCGGTTCTCCCCGGTGAAGACGTCGATCCTCTGGGACGCGCACAACGTTGCCTTCTCGGCCCTAGGTCGTCGCAGTTCGGTCGCGGTGCGCCGGATCCGGTACGAGCAGTTCGTCGCCGATCCGCTGGGATCGGTGCGGGAGATCGCCGAATTCGCCGGGCTCGCGGTGACCGGAAACGACCTGGAGTTCCTCACCCCGGAGGCCGCCGAACTGGGCATCTGCCACAGCGCGGCCGGCAACCCGATGCGATTCATCACGGGGCGGCTCGCGCTGCGCCAGGATGAGGCCTGGCGGCAGGCGATGCCCGCGGGCGCACGCCGCCTGGTCAGCACGCTGACCGGCCCGCTCCTCGGTGCCTATGGCTATTCGTTGGGTACCCGGCGCTGACCTCTGCGTCGGGCCCGGCGCAGTGCCTGCAGTTCCAGGTCGTTTCGCCAGTGCCAGAGCAGGGCGAGGTACAGCACACCGGAGAGGATCAACACCAGCACTGCCGGCAGAACGTCAAGTCCAACGGTGAAGCGCAGGGCCGACATCGGTAGCGCGAAACAGCCGACCGAGGCGATCGAAACGATCAACATCGCCTTGCTGATCGAGCTGAGACCGAGGGTCCGGCGGACCTGGATGAACGGCAGGATGTTGCGAACACCGAGCGCGATCGCCCAGGACGCGGCCGCCCCGTTGATCCCGTAGCGCGGGATCAGCACCAGGTTGAGAGCGATGTTGACGGCGAGCGCCGAACTGTTGTTGATCAGACTCAAGGCGCTGCGGCCCGCCATCAACAGGATGACGTCCACCGGGCCCGCGGCCATCGCCAGCAGCATGCCCAGGCCCATCAGCACCACGACGACCTCGCCGTGCTGGACGTAGCGCTCGCCGAAGATCTTCAAGTAGAGCGGCCCGGCCACGATCGCCGTGATGTAGATCGGCCAGGACAAGGCCATAATCCAGGCGGTCGAGGTGGCGAACACCCGGTTCGTCTCGACATCGTCCGCGACTACCAGCATCTCCGACAGTCGAGGCCGCAGGACCTGCTGGATCGCCATCACACCCAGCTGGCCGAGGATAACGAACCGGGTGGCCGCGGTATAGAGCGCGGCCTCGGCGGGCGAGCGGAGGGCGGCGACCATGATGATGTCCGACCGTTGCAGAGCAACCTGGAAGAGCCGGGCCACCCCGCGCAGCCACGTATAGCTCCAGAACTCGCGTCTGATCTCGGCGGTCGGCCTGGGCGGGAGCTGATCCACTTGGCGACGGCCACGGCGCCGGACGGTTCGAAGCAGGATCACCGGCGAGATCGCCGCCGCGACGGCGTAGGGCAGCGCCCAAGACACCGACAAGCCGGTCAGGCCGACCCCGATCAGGACCGCCACCCCGGCTGCGATCGGTTGCCCGCCGCTGCGCAACAGTCGATCGACCACCACGGTCGCGCGCATGTTCCCGAAGGCCTGAATGGCGGCCAGGCAGGCGTCGCTGAGCACGGCCAACGGCAGCGCCACCGCGAACACCCGCAGGACGTCGGAAGCGCGGGCCGGCAGGCCGACCCAGGTGGCGATCGGGTCGGCTCCGAGTGCCAGCAGCAGTCCGGTCAGGACACCGACCACAACAACCGGGGTCAGCGCCGTCTTCAGCAGGGTGCTGACGTCGTTGCCGCGGCCCTGGGCCTCGTAGCGCAGGACGTAGCGAGCTAGCCCGGTGTCCGTGCCGAGCAGGCCGGTGGCACTCAGGATCAGGAACAGCGACGTGGAGGAGAACAGCAAACCGGCCGTGGTCGGATCCCAGCCGTGGGTGACTATGACAGTCAGGACAAACCCGGAGATCCCCGCGGTCACCCCTCCGACCAGGTTCAGCGCGCCACCCCGGGCAATCCTCGCGAGTTGGGTGTCCGAGCTGGAGCCTGCGATCGCCTGGTCGGGTTGTGCCTGGCTCACTTCTCCTGGCCGGGTGGGCGGATCGGGTTGGCTGCCGGGCCTGCGCCCGACCGGCCCGAAGCACCGGGCGGGCTCGGCAGGCGGGGCGTGGGCGACGTTGCTTCGGTCGGCGACTTCGATCCGCCCTGGGTCGGCGTGATGGGAACCGGCGCCGGGATCCAGCCCGGCGAGCGCGGGTCGGAGTCGGTGTGTGACGTGTGGCCCGGGGCCGGCAGCGAGGCCAGGGTCAGCGCCGTCGGGGTAGGCATCGGCTTGAGGCTGCCGTTCGATTCGTCGCTCGGGCCGGGCTGGGCCGAGCCGTTCACCGCAGTGCCGAAGGCTGTTCTCACGCCGATCTGGGGCGCGAGGTTCGGCGGCGGAACCGCACTTGGGCTTCGATCCGGCGCCGGCCGGCCGGCCGGCCCCGGGAGTGCGTTGCCGTTCAAGCGGGGCAGCACTGATTCCTTGACGTCTTCCTTGACGTCCCGTCCGACGGGCGTGACCTGGCCGACGTGCCGCTTGGCCCGGCCGAACCGGCGGCGGGTCGATCCCGGCTGGACCAGCACGCCACCCATTACCGGAATACCGGCCCGGCCGACCTGTTCCACAGCGCGCAGCAGGTCTGCGTTCTTGGTGCTCAAGGGGGTGCATTCGAGGATCACGCCGTCGGCCATCTGGGCGAGCACCTGGCCATCGGCATTCTCGATCCCCGAGGCGCAGAGGATCACGAGGTCGAACCGCTGGCGCAGGCTGGCGATGGCCCGCCGCATCCGCAAGTTGCCGAGCCGGTCGGCTGCTTCGTCGCTCCAGTGGCCGCGAGGAACCACCCAGAGCCCGGGCACCGGCTGCTGGAGGACGGACTCGACCGGGACGTCGGAGAGCAGGACGTTCGACAGGCCGGTCTCGCCGTACGTGACCAGGTCCGGGCCGAGCCAGTCGTTGATAGCGGAATCGATGACGCAGACCCGTACGTCGGACCGGATCAGGGCGATTGCCAGAGCCCCGATGATGGTCGGCGCCTGGGTGGAGGAGCTCGGTCGGGCGATGACGATCGTGGCGGGCACGGCAGGCAGGGCGCTGAGCACCGTGGTCCGGACTCGGCGATGGTCCTCCGGGACCGTCGAGAAGGTCGGCGACCAGTTCAGCGGGATGGTCATCTCCCCGAGCGACGCGATCGACAGCCGCTCCAGGTCGTCGCCGCTGCGGATCCGGTCGTCCAGTCGCTCGCGGGCGATGGCGGTGAGGATGCCGATGATCAAGCCGAGGAACAGTCCGCCGCTGCCGTAAAGGATTCCTGAGGACAACCTGCCGTCGGCGGGCCGATCGGCCGGCGAGATCACCTGACCGGGGTCGGTCGGGATGGCCTGCTCTTCGGCGATCTCGGACGTCAGGCGGGTCAGCTCTGCGGTGAAGGTGCGGACCTGCTCAGTGGCGAAAGCCTGACTCGAGGTCGCCTTGCCGGTGCCGATCTGCTTCGTGGCCTTCACCAGTTGATCGCGGGTGCTGTCCGCCTGCTGGCGCAGCAACTTCACCTGCCCGGCGATCAAAGCTTTGGCCCGCTGCTCACGGAAGGCCAGGTAGGCCTCCGCAAAGGCCTGCGCCCGGTCGTGCGCGGTATCCGCCGTCGGAGCCTGGTAGGTCACCTTGATCACCTGCGTGTTGGTGGTGACCGTCGCGCGGGCGGTTCGGACCAGGTCCGAAGCAGGGACCGTGGTGTTGAGTGCTTTGGCCGCGATCGCCGCCACCGCATCGGTGGAGACCAGTTGGGCCTCGGTCTCCAGGTTGGTCAGCTGGTCGCCTTGGGCGTCAGGAGAAAAGGGGTTCCCGTAGAGCGGGTTCACCAGGACGACCGCGCTGGATTTGCGGGTGGTCGTGGCCTGGGTCCCAGCGGCCCCGGCCAGGCCCGCGAAGACCAGGGTCAGCCCCAGGATCAACCAGACATGCCGGCGAAGGGCGTCGCGGAGCAGGGCTGGGCGGAACTCCAACTCGTTCGGTGGTTCGCTCACGCTTAGACATCTCCTGGTCGTGTCTGGGTCATGTCACCCGGACAGGATCTCACTCCGGGGGTCCACAATCGGGCTGAACACCATGGTTGTACCCGAGGTCACGGCCGTGGATGCGCGGGGACCTTCCACACATCAGATCTTGGCCGAAATCAAAGGCTGCGAATCGGTACTAGTGCGATCATCATTGCAGGTAGCAGGCACGTTGCGGTGTGTTAGCCCGACTGCTCCTAGTGGGTCAATTCTACGGTCCGCTTCTCTCTCTCCGTAGCGGTTAGGTGAATTTCTTCACGCAACCGCTGATGATCATCTACTTTTGTTACATGGCGCGACTGCTGATGGTCTGTTCAAGTGGTGGGCACCTCGCTCAGATGCTCACCATGGAGCCGTGGTGGCAGGACCATGAGCGTTGGTGGGCGACATTCCGGACGCCGGACGCCGAGGTTGCCTTGGCCGACGAAAAAGTCTCCTGGGTGTTCCACCCCACCACTCGCAATGTGAAGAACGCCGTCCGCAACTGCGGGCTGGCGCTGCGCCTGCTTCGCCGGCTCCGCCCCGACGTTGTCATCTCGACCGGGGCCGGGGTGGCCGTTCCGTTCTTCCTGATGGCCCGGGCTATGGGCATACCCACTGTTTTCGTCGAGGTCTACGACCGACTCGACAGCCGGACACTTACCGGGCGGCTCTGCCAGCCGTTGAGTTCCCTGTCCTGCGTTCAGTTCGAGGAGCAGTTGGCCCTGTACCCCGGAGCTGAGGTCATTGGCCCACTGCTCTGATCGCGCCCGTTGCTCTGATATCGGTTGAACCGGAGGACATCTTGACGGCTGGAACGTCGCAACTGGTGCTGGCGATGGTCGGCACCGACCATCACCCCTTCGACCGCTTGGTCGACTGGATGGATGAATGGGCTCAAGATCAGCCCCACGGTGCTGTCCGAGTGGTCGTCCAACACGGCCGCACGCACGCTCCCCGAGCGGCCGAGAGCCGTGACTTCATCCCGCGGCGAGAACTGGATGCGCTGATCGCCGAAGCCTCCGTCGTGGTCTGCCACGGCGGGCCGTCCACCATCGTCGAGACCCGTCGTCGAGGGCTGTCCCCGATCGTCCTGGCTCGCTCCACCCGCCTCGGCGAGCACGTGGACGACCACCAGCAGCGCTTTGCCCGGGCGATGTCCGACCGTGGGCTGATCCGACTGGTCACCGGCCAAGCAGACCTGACCCAGGCTGTCGACGAGGCGTTGGTGAACCCGCTGCTCGTGGACAAGTCCGTGGTAGACGATCCGGGCCAGTCGGCGCTCCGGCTCGGCCGGTTGGTCGAGGAGCTGATAGCGCGCCCGTCCACCCCACGCTGGAGTTTGCGCCGAGACCGGCAACCCACCGGCTGATCTAGGCCCGGCAACTCCGCACCCCGCCGTCGAGTCGGCGGGCGGGGTGCGGGGGAGCCGAGACAGCGCGCCGGCTCTCAGATGCCCTTGCCGCGGGTATGGGCGAAATTGGTGATCCGATCGGCGCTGACCAGCCCGGCGGCCACCAGGAGAGCCAGGTATCCGCGGCGCTCGCGCCAGTTCAACCGGATGCTGCGCAGACCCCAGCGGACGGCTTGGCGGCGCTGCTTGAGGGCCGCGTAGCCAAAGGCCTTGCGCCCGTAGTTCCAGGCCAGCCCTTCCTGGCTGCGGCTCAGCGCCGGATGCTTGGCCAGCAGGTAGTCGATCGCCTCGATGATCAGCGTCCACCGGGCGGAGAAGAACGAGTGCGACTGGCTCCAGAGCACCCGGGTGGTGGGCTCTTCCAGCACATCGATCGGGCCGTTCTCGACCGCGCGCAGGATCCAGTCGTAGTCCTCGCCGTAGCTGCCCGGAATCTCCTCATCCACCAGGCCGATCGGGCCCAATAGCGCCTCCCGACGGACGATCACCGTGGAGGGGTGTGCCTCGGTGACGCGGCGCCGGCTGAGCTCCTCGATGGTCAGGTCGGCTGCCTTCGGTACCCGAGTGATTTCATGATCGGCGTAGCAGACGACGATCCCAGAGACGCCGACATCCGCGCCGGACGCGAGCAATTGGCGGACCTGAAGTGTGAGCTTCGCCGGCAACCAGGTGTCGTCGTCGTCGCAGAAGGCGATCAACGGTTGCTGCGAGGCCAGGATCCCGGTGTTGCGGGCCCCGGCCAGGCCGGGGCTACGAGTGTTGCTGAGCACTCGCACCGGCCGCCGCTCGTCCGTCACCACGAGGGTCGGATCGGGCTCGGACTGGTCGTGAACCACCAGGGTTTCGATCACCCCAAGGTAATCCTGCTGCTGGATCGCGGTCAGCGTCTTGCGGAGCAGCTCCTTTCGGTCGCGGGTGGCGACCACCACGCTGACGCTCGGCCACTGGTCATCGGTCATTCGGCGGTGCCTTCCGGTGAACTCTCGGTGGGTGGTTGGGGAATGATCATGAGGCCATGAGCCGCCCGAGCAGGGGTAGTCGGTGGCGACTGGAGGCGGATCGATCCAGGATCACGCCGAGCACGGGAACCCCTAGCCGGACAACCTGTTTGAATGCCGCGTCGATGTCTCGCGGCTTGCTCCGCCCGGGCGCCATCAGCAGCACCACGCCGTCGGTCTGGGTGATCGACAGGCTGGTTCCCAGGGTGGCCAGTCCGGGGGCGTCGACGACGACGTGCCGGCCGTCCTGCCGCAGGTGCAGCATCCTGGCCGTGACGTCGTACCCGGCCGGGCTCTCGTGATCGCCGCCCAGGATCGCGCTGACCAGGTAGCCGCGCTGGCGCAGGCCGACGGTCAAAGCTCCGGCGGCGGCGATCACCGACTCGGACCGCAGCGGCGTGATCACGGTGCAAGACGGTCGCGCTCCGATCGCGTCGGCGATCCGGCTCCAGCCACTGAGCTGGTCGTCCACCGGTCCGGACTTGTCCAGAACGGCGACCGGTACCTGCCGTGCGATCGGCAACCGGGCGACCTGGGCCGCAGTCCGCGGCGCGGTCGGCCGCCACTCTCGCAAGGCGGCCAGCGCGCCGCCGACAAGGAACGCGATCAGCGTCCAGGAGATGATCGAAACCTCCGGCTGCACATTGACTTTGCGGGCAGTCGTGGCCGATCGCAGCAGTTCGCCGGCCTCTATCTCATGGGTCTCAAGCACGCTGAGGCGGGTCCGCAGCACCTGCAGTCGCTCCTCCAGGTCGGCGGACATCTCATCCTCGTCTCCGCCGTGCCTGACCAGGGCGGCGATCTCTTGCCGCAGGTTGTCCGCCTGCAGGGTGCGCCGTTCCGTGAGCAGTTGCTTGCGAGCGTCGAGGTAGGAGTCAGTGAGATTCGAGAGCAGCAGCTTGGCCCGGGCTTGGTCGGTGTCGCGAACCTGGATCCTCAGCACCCGGCTGTTCGGGACGGCGGTCACCAAGACCTTGCGGATCAGTTGCGCCTGAGACACGCCGGTGTCGGCCACCGCTCGGGGCAGCACTCGGCTGCTGACCAGGATGGCGGCCTCGGTGTCCAGGGTCACCGCCTGGCGCGGTCGCAGCGGCTTGCTCGGTGAGATCTGCGGGTCCACCGCCAACGGGGTGGCCAGGACGGTGGCGCCGGAGACCCAGGTGGGGGTCTGCAGCGATGCCGCGCCCAGCCCGATGGCGAAGCCGATCAGCAGGCTGATCACCAGCAGCGCCCGGTGCCGTCGCAACCGCCGGAAGTAGACGCCGATCGGGACCGCGTCTGCATGTTGCTGGCTCTGCACGGCCCGGCGCTGCCGCTGCCACAGTTGTGCGGCCTCGGGGTTCGCTCGGAGGAGTCCTAAGTCGGTCATCGCAGGTCGCTCACCGTCGCCAACTCGGCGTCCGACCGAGCAGTTCGGCCAGCGCGGTGTCGTACGGTTCGAAGTGGGCGGTCAGCCGGCTCAGCGTGGCCTCGTCCATCGGTGCCCGCCGTCGGGCATTGTGCTGCTCGTAGGCGGGAGCCTGGATGATCGGCAGCCCCAGGAAGCTGAGCAGTCGCTCGTACTCCGGCTCAGGGGTGGCGAAGAAGTCCTCGCTGAACATCACGTGCACCCGGCTCGGCCCGAAGAGGTCGAACAACCGGCGCACCTGCTCCACGTACTGGCCGCGGTCGACGTATGACTGGTGCCGGTGGGCGTGGCTGACGTAGCCGGGGTCGGAGCGGATCTTCTCCACCTCGCCGGCCAGGCGCTCCGGCTCCAGCTCGAGTGCCCGCTCGAAGTCGTCGACGGTCTCGAAACCGCGGGCGAATTCGTGCTTGTAGGCCGAGTAGGCACGCTCGATCGGGTCCCGCAGCATCACCACCAGCCGTACCTCGGGCAGGGTCTGCGCGATCCGCTCCGGGGCCAGCGGGTGGTGCATGTAGTAGCCGCTGGACTCAAAACACATCGGCGCGTTCGGTACCGCGGCGGTCCGGCGGGCGGCGACGGCCGAGAGTGGGAAGTGGCTGCGGTACCAGTTCTCGCCGCGCAGGTAGTCGATGTCGAAGTAGTGCACACCCTTGTTCACCATCGGCGGCACGATCCCGGGGTGTGTCAGCAGCGCCCGGTGCAGGGAGGTGGTCCCGCAGCGAGAGCCACCGGCGACGATGAAGTTCGGCATCATCCGGAGCGCGGCGGTGGGCCGGGCCAGGCTGCGGATGGCCCGCCGGCCGACGCTCTTCAGGCCGGGCGGGGCGGAATCGCGCAGGCTCACGTCATTCTCCAGTCAGGCAGGGGTGCTTGGGTGGCGGCCGTGCCGGTCATCGTCGACAGGTAGCGGAGCAGGCCATCTGCCCGGTGCCGCAACGGGCGCCCGACCTCGGGCTGCGCCGCCAGCAGGTACCGCCGGCCGAGATCGAGCAGGTACATCAGGAACACCGATTCCGCGTCGGTCGCCGGAATCTCCAGCGGTGCCAGGACTCGCCCGGCGTCCTGGTGCAGCCGCCGGAGCGCGCTGTCCCAGTCCGTCCCCATCGCCAATGGGGCCAGCGCGTAGTGCAGTGCGTCCAGGCCGGCCGGCACGTCCTCGGCAAACCGTTCCCAGTCCCAGATTCGGACCTCATCTCGGACCCAGGCCATGTTCCACGGCGTCCAGTCACCGTGCCAGGCGCTGTGGCGCAGTTCGCGCCCGTCCAATCGGACCGCGCAGGCCTCGATCACCGCCGTGAAGCGTTCGCTCCGGGCGGCGTCCGTCAGTTCCTTCGGGGCGTCCACCAGCCGTTGCCAGCCGGCCGAACCGGTCACCGGACGGTGGCCGGCATCGAAGGCGGACAGCAGGGACCGCATCGCGGCGTGCGGTGCGCTGCTACGGCTGTGGGTAAGCCAGGGCGGGGTGTGCAGCGCCGACTGAATCAGCAGGTCGATCCCGTTCCAGGGGCCGAGGTGGATCAGCCGGGGGATCAGCAGCCCGGCCGGCGGCCGGGCCGCCAACTGGGTCAGCGCATGCGCCTCCGCGACCAGCAGGCCGCGGGTCACATCGGTATCCGCGAGCTTGACGAAGGCCAGGGCCCGCCCCCGACGGGAGATGGCCTGGAGGACCGGCTTGCGGTTGGCTCGGGGCGTGCCGACGCCGAGGCTGAGCAGCACCGGTTCGCCGAGGAGCCGGCTGACCTCGTCCTGCAGCGAGTCGACCAGGTGCTCGTCCTCGGTCGGGACAGTGACTCGGAGCCGGTCCGGGACGGCGGCGTCCAAAGCTCCGCTGCGCAAGCCGGCGCTGAGGACCGTTCGCAGCACCCGCTCGGGCCAGCTCAGCGCCTGGCTGAACCGCCGGACCGACTCGGCCGCGGCAGCCGGCCGGCCAGCCGGCACCAGCAACCTCGGTCGCCGGGCCGACGGGATCAACAGGAACTCGCCCAGTACCCGCTGGCCATCACTGGCCGTCGTCCCGCGCTTGACCAGCGACGCCTGCGCCGGCTGGGTCCAGCACAGGTTCGCAGCGCTGATCAGCGCCGCGACCGTCTCGTTCGGCACACTCTCGTTCACCTGGGTCATGGTGCTCCTCCCGCAGAGCCGGCCGTGCCGCGCCAGCGTTCCCGCCACATCAGGCCGATCGAGGTCATGATGATGAATAGGGGCCACCCGAGGGTGTCGTAGATGAACAGTTGGACGGCGTAGAACAGCAGGATCACGGTCCCGATCGACTGCAGTACGGTCCGGCTGCGCCAGTAGTGTGCGAACTGGCTGAAGAAGAAGGCGAGGAAGAAGGCGAGCCCGCCCAGGCCCTGGGAGAAGATCACCAGCCAGATCTGGCCCTGGGTGCCCATCGGCGGCACACCGCAGGCCCGGCAGTCGGGGGTCGAGCCGCCGGCGATCGAGTCGAAGCTGCCCTGCACCCTCCGGGTGCTGCCGAAACCGGCGACCGGAGATCCCTCGACCGTGCTCTTGACCGTCGTGGTCAGCAGTTCACCGCGCCGGCTGTTGCTGTGGCCGTGGTGCAGCCGCTCCACCAGCAGAGTGCCGAGGGGTGAGGCGAAGATCAGGCCCATTCCCAGCACCAGGGTCGCACCGAGAGCCACCAGGGCGGAGGCTCGCCCGGAGAAGGCCAACCGGATCGCCAGCACCAACGCTCCGAGGCCCAGGCAGATCCACAGACCGCGGTTCAGCCCGTAGATCACCGGGATGGCCGACAACAGGAGCACCACCGGAGCCACCCGCCGTCGCCAGCCGCCCTCCGGGCCCAGCCAACTGACCAAGAAGAAGGGCAGGGTGAGGGCGAAGTTGCTGCCCCAGGAGTTGGCGTAGGCGAACGGCGCGATCGGCCGGGCCAGGTCCGGTCCGAGCACGTTCTGGATCTCCGCGGCCTGCGGATGCGCCAGTGCCTTGACGAAGGGGCTCGAGGTGATGCCCTTGGGCAGGACGAGTTCGACCAGCGAGGTCAACTCGAAGTGCGAGGCGAAGACGCCGAGCAGCCCGCCTGCGGTGGTGACCACGAACAGCCAGCCGAGCAGCCGCATCACTCGGCGGGTGGGTAGGTCCCGCTCGTCCAGATTGCCCACCCAGAGCAGGATCGTCGTGCAGGCCAGGTACCAGATCGCCCGGTAGACGAAGACCGGAATCCGGCCGGCGCCGCTGTCGGTCACGCCGTCCGGGGCATCGGTGAACAGCAACGGGAGGCCGACCAGCATCCAGAGCAGAAAGAGCAGCCACCAGCCGAAACCGCGAGGGACAACGACGGTGCGCCGGCGCACCAGCTGCAGCGCCATCGGTACGGCCAGGACGAAGACCAGGATCTCGGACATTCCGAGCAGCCACCAGAGCGGAAAGCCGGTGATCAGGACGACCAGCGGCCAGTCCGGGCCATACCGGATCCGGAAACCGCCCCTCCGGGCGCTCGTTGGCCGCGATCGAGGTACCGCTCCATCGGGCCAGGACGGACCGGGGGCGGACGGGCCGCTCTTCCGGGGCTGGACGAAAGTGTTCACCACGTGGTTCGACCCGCTCCCTCCTGCGGTCGCACTCGCATAACCGTCTACTGGACGCCGACCCGGTTGTGGGTTGGGTATTGGCTCGGCATCTCGACCTTACGGCTGGACCGCTGACCGACCGGGAACAGCGACGGATTCAGGCGACGACAGTGTGGCCGGACGGTGACGGGACTGCGGGCGGCAAGAAGCTGCTCGCGGCGTACGCCGTCGATGACCCAGGGTAGCGGGATAGGCGCTTCCGGATGAGTAGTTCCGGACAGATTCGTGAACTCGGATGGTGCTGGCCCGCGATCGTCGCTGAACAGCAAGGAAAGTCACGATGCGTGATCGAATCTCAGAATGAATTGGGATTCGCCCGCCGATAGGGCGACGAGCCTCGCCAAAGCCCGGATCTTGACCTTGCCCGCGGGATAGCTTGGCGCCTAACGACCGGTGCTGATGCCGGCCTGCCTTAAGGAGCCATCATGCGTCAACGCACACGATTGGCTGCCGCAGTTGTGCTCGCTTTCGGAGGCACATT
>DATINJ010000108.1:0-8706 GCA_035474375.1 Kineosporiaceae bacterium
CCAGGGCAACTTCGGTTCGCCGGGTAATGATCCGGCTGCCGCCATGAGGTACACCGAATGTCGAATGGCACCGCTGGCCATGGAGATGGTCCGCGATATCGACAAGGACACCGTCGACTTCTCACCGAACTATGACGGCAAGACCCAAGAGCCGGACATCCTGCCGGCCCGGTTCCCGAACCTGCTGGTCAACGGCTCGTCCGGGATCGCTGTCGGAATGGCGACCCAGATCCCGCCGCACAACCTGCGCGAGGTCGCCGAGGGCGTGCAGTGGCTGCTGGCCCACCCGGAGGCCGAAGAAGAGGAGCTGCTCAACCAGCTCCTGCTCACGGTCAAGGGTCCGGACTTCCCGACCCGGGGCCTGATCATGGGCACCCGCGGGATCGAGGACGCCTACCGGACCGGTCGCGGCTCGATCACGATGCGCGCGATCGTCACGGTCGAGGAGATCCAGAACCGGACCTGCCTGGTCGTCACCGAGCTGCCGTACCAGGTGAACCCGGACAACCTGAAGGTCAAGATCGCGGAATTGGTGGACGGCGGCCGGATCTCTGGCATCGCCGACCTGCGCGACGACACCTCGGGCAAGACCGGCCTGCGGATCGTCATCGTTCTGAAGCGGGACGCCATCGCCAAGGTGGTGCTGAACAACCTCTACAAGCACACCCAGCTGCAGGACAACTTCGGCGCGAACATGCTCGCCCTGGTCGACGGCATGCCGCGGACGCTCAGCATCGACAAGTTCGTCCGCTACTGGGTGGCCCATCAGATCGAGGTCATCGTTCGGCGGACCAGGTACCTACTGGCGGAGGCCGAGCGGCAGGCGCACATCTACCGCGGCTACGCGAAGGCGCTGGACGCACTGGACGAGGTGATCAACCTGATCCGGGCGTCCCCGACGGTGGACGACGCTCGCAGCGGGTTGATCGGACTGCTGGACATCGACGAGGTCCAGGCCGACGCGATCCTGACCATGCAGTTGCGCCGGCTGGCCGCTCTGGAACGACAGAAGATCGTCGAAGAGCTGACCCGGTTGGAGATCGTGATCGCCGACCTCGAGGCGATCCTGGCCTCGCCGCCGCGGCAGCGCCAGATCGTCTCCGAGGAACTGGCCGAGATCGTCGAGAAGTACGGTGACGAGCGGCGGACGAAGATCCTTCCGTTCGACGGCGACATGAACGTCGAAGACCTCATCCCGGAAGAAGAGGTCGTCGTCACGATCACCCGGGCCGGGTATGCCAAGCGCACCCGTTCTGACGCCTACCGAGCGCAGCGGCGCGGTGGCAAGGGGGTTCGCGGGGCGGTGCTGCGCAGCGACGACATCGTCGAGCACTTCTTCGTCACCTCCACCCACAACTGGTTGCTGTTCTTCACCAACCTCGGCCGGGTCTACCGGGCCAAGGCCTACGAGTTGCCCGAGGGCTCGCGCGACGCGAAGGGCCAGCACGTCGCCAACCTGATGGCGTTCCAGCCCGGCGAAGAGATCGCCCAGGTCGTCTACCTGCGCACCTATGAGGATTCTCCGTTCCTGGTGCTGGCCACCCGGGACGGCTTGGTGAAGAAGACCCGGTTGACGGAGTACGACTCCAACCGGACCGGCGGAGTGATCGCGATCAACATGCGCGAGGGCGATGAACTCGTCGCCGCCCGGTTGGTCGGCGACGGTGATGACCTGCTGCTGGTCTCGCGCAAGGGGATGTCGGTGCGCTTCACCGCGGACGACACCGCGCTGCGGCCGATGGGCCGGGCCACGTCCGGCGTCACCGGAATGAAGTTCCGCGAAGGTGACGAGCTGCTCTCGATGGACGTCGTCCGTGACGTGGACGACGCGTTCGCTTTCGTCGTCACCGAGAACGGGTACGCCAAGCGGACCCCGGTGGACCAGTACCGGGTACAGGGCCGAGGAGGCCTGGGGATCAAGGTTGCGAAGCTGACCGATGAGCGAGGTCTACTGGTCGGAGCCATGATCGTCGGTGTTGACGATGAAGTCCTGGTCGTGATGGAGCGTGGCAAGGTAGTGCGCTCGGCGGTGGCCGGGGTGCCGGCCAAGGGTCGGGACACGATGGGCGTTGTCTTCGCCAAGCCGGACTCGGGTGATCGGATCATCGCGGTGGCTCGAAACCCCGAGGGTTCCTTGATCGACCTGGACGAGCCGGTCGAGGGCGGCGAAGCGGCTGCGGCGAAAGATTCGGCTGCGACCGGGAGTGCTGCGGAGGTGGCTGCGAGCCTTCCGGCCGTGGTTCTGGAAGCGGACGAGGTCACTGAAGGTGCAGATGTTCCGGAACCGGGGCAAGATCTTGACCCAGCGGTCACCCCAACCGCGACTGAGGACACTTCCGATCAAGACGCCTCAGAGGACTAGAATCATGAAGCCAGGCTCGTAACGCTAGTATCGGCCGAACAGGGGGGTCCTGTTGTCCTTGTTGGCCGATGCTGAGCGGATCACGCGCGGAATCAAATGGTTCCACGTCGACTGCTTGAGCATGGAGGTGAAACGTGAGCTCGGACAAGAGCCAGCGATCCGAGAGCACGTCTCGGCAGATCCCGGGTGGGGGAACAGTTCCAATGAGCACTGACGCGGCGCCGAAGGTCACGTCTGGCAGCCAGAGTGATGGTGGCAACGAGGAAACAACTCGTGTCCGGCCGGCGGGCGCACGTCCGGAAGGTTCGGCTGCTCAGCCGGCTCCCCCGGCTGTGACCAAAGCGCCGCCGGTGGCTTCCGCAGCACCTGCGCCTGCGCGTCCGGCGCCGACTTCGTCTCGTCCGGCGACTGCGCCTTCCGCGCCGACCTCCGCGCCTGCCGGGTCGTCGTCCTCTCGTCCGACCTCAGCGCCGTCCGGGTCGTCGTCTGCTCCTTCTCGTCCGGCGTCCGCGCCGTCCGGGTCGTCGTCTGCGTCGTCTCGTCCGGCTCCAGCATCGAACGCTGGGCAGGCCCCGAGCCGTCCAGCGCCGTCCGCACCTGCAGCGACGCCTTCAACGTCTTCCGGGTCGTCGTCTGCGTCCAACTCGTCTGCGTCCAACTCGTCTGCGTCGAACTCGTCGGCTTCCGGGTCGACCGGTGCACGCCCCGCTGCGGCGGCCACCCCGTCGAAGCAGGCACCGTCCAGCTCGTCTCGTCCGGCGACCGCTGCTCGCGCTGGTTCGGCCTTCTCGGCATCTGGTCAGACGGTCGCCACTCCGCCGCCCGCGAAGAGTGCACCGGCTCCGGTCCGGGGTGCTTCCAGCCCGGCCGACGCGGCGGCTGCCAGAGCAGCGGCCAATGGTGGTGGTGCAGCCCGCACCAGCACGCCAGGGCTGACTCCGCCTTCGTCCCCGAATTCTGCTTCGAGCAACTCAGCGCCGGCGAACCCGAGCACGCGGCCGGCCAGCAGTCCTCCGAGTTCGACTCCGAGTACCAGTGGTCGTTCCGGCGCGCCCAGTTTCCGCCCGCAGGCGGCTGCGCCGGCCAAGCCCGCGACGAGTACTCCGCGTCCGAGCACCTCATCCGCGAGCGCTCCGAGCTTCGCACCGAAGGCGTCGCCGCCGAGTGCCAACCCGTACGACGACCAGTCGGACGCCGCCCGCCGAGCTCGAGCGGATGCGCAGAAGGCGACAGGCTTCGGTTCCGCGGGTACCGGCTTCGCTGGTGCGAGTTCCGACGGACGGCCGCAGTCGCCGGCGTACAGCTCGTCCGACACAGTCGTTACCGAGGCCTACCGCCCCCCGGCGGAGACTCCACGCCCGGCTCCGTCGGCTCCCGCCCAGACCGAAGCCGACGCACCCCGAGTGGCGCGACTCACAGTTGCCAGCATCGACCCGTGGTCGGCGCTCAAGCTGTCCTTCTTGCTCTCGGTGGCCGCAGTGATCGCACTGGTCATCGGGGTCGCCGTGCTGTGGATGGTGCTGGACGGGATCGGTGTCTTCAACGAGCTGAACAAGGTGCTCGGGTCGATCGGCCTGTCCACCACCACCGAGAAGTTCGACATTTACAAGTATGTCGGCTTCAGTAAAGTGATCTCGATCGCAATCGTCATCGGTGTCGTCAACGCGGCCTTGCTGACGGCGCTGGCGACCGTAACCACCCTGCTGTACAACCTCAGTGCTGGCCTCGTCGGCGGTGTTCGGGTGACGCTTTCGGACGACTGACCGAACTCGCCACCGGTTCTGCCGGTGGCGGTTTGGGTCGGTCGGCCCTAGTGGGGTAACCTCAACCGGCGGTTGCACCGCTGATTCACCTGCTTCACCCCGATCCACCCGGGCCTATAGCTCAGACGGTTAGAGCGCTTCCCTGATAAGGAAGAGGTCAGAGGTTCAAGTCCTCTTAGGCCCACCACCCACAGAGACCGCAGCCCAACGGCTGCGGTCTCTGTTCACGTTCGGCCAAGACGCGTGGAAGCCTCCGGTCCGATCTGGTGATCGAGCCGGACGGACCCCTCCCCGCACTCCTCGCGGTGTCGGCGCAGCTGGGGGGGGCGGTGGCGGAGCGGCAATGCCGAGACGGTGAAGGAGACTCCGGTAACCGGGTGCGGGAGATCCAGTGCCTGATCGTCGGCTCGTTCGACCACAACCTGGGCACTTCGGGCCCCGGGCACAACGGGGTAGACGGCGAGTTCGGCACGAAGATCTACGACGCCGTCGTGTCGCTTCAGAAGTCGCTCAACCCGGGCTAGGCATTGCGGCGGCGCATCGCCGCTCTCCTGCTTAGCCTGCCCGCGTTTCCGTTGCGACCCAACCCAAGTAAGCCGGGTTTCCTGCCGTCACCGGGGTCACGAGTACCTCGGGAACGTCGTACGGGTGGACCTTCCGCAAATGCTCGACGAGCGCCCTGGATGCTTCGGCGGTCGTCTTGAAAATCACCGTCCACTCCCGTGCCGTCTCGATCTGCCCTTCCCACCAGTAGGTACTCGTGATCGGCCCGACGACCTGCCCGCAGGCGGCTAGTCGGTGCTCTACGGCCTCGTGGGACAGTTGCCCGGCCGCGTCCTCGGAATCCACCGTCGTCGTCACAATCGCCACGTTCACCCAACGAGCCTAAACCGGCGAGGTTGCCTGGTCCACAGATGATCAACTGTCTTGTGATCGGCCGAGTTTGACGCGTTGCCCAGCCGGCGCTCTGCGGCTCATTCGTGCCGTTCGCTGAGATCGTCGCCGAAAATACCGACGTAGCAAAGGAATTCAGGCAGGAGTACGTCGAGAACACCCACCTTTCTGTCCGCCGCCCAAGTTGGGTCAGGCTGGTGAGGATGGGTAGACGGGGCGACCTGACAGTTGACGTATCGATTTGCGATATGCAAACATCGTAAATCGATACGGACGCTAGACGCGACCCCAACGAATAGGACGTCACCTGATGAGCCGAAAAGCCTTCTGGATCGGTGGCTGGGCCGCCTTGGTGCTCGGCACCCTCACCGCGCTGTCCGCGGTGACGGTGGTGGTCATCGGCGCTCTTGCGTTGACCGGACGAGTGACGTACCCCGTGGACATCAGTCGGGGACCGTTCTCGATTCACGACGGGGTCTCAATGCCGGTCGATTCATTGGCGGACGTGTGCCAGAAGGCCAATGTGAGCGACCAGGAAGCTCCCAGTCACTGCCTGAGGTTCTTCGTACACGACGGCAACTCGCGATCAGGCGATAACGGCAACCACGTTCAGGACGCCAATGTCCGGCCCACATTTGCGAGTTTGACCGGGACGGTCAACCTCGCCACGACGGGCGGGTGGAGCGCGCTGGTCGCGGTATCCGTTGTGCGCAAGGCCATCGGCTTGATAGTGATCAGCGGTGTGCTGCTCCTGCTCTGGCGACTGCTGGCGAACTCGGCAAAAGGAGACGTCTTCAGCGCTCGCGCCGTACGGCACGTGCGGGGCATCGGGTGGCTGTTGATTATCGGAAATGTGGTCGATGCGCTCGTGGCCAACGTCGCCAAGGGCGAGTACCACGTCGTGGCGTTCGGCCCCGGGCCCCTCTTGCAGTACTCCCTCGATGCCCAGATCGAACTCGCTCAACTTGCTTTCGGCGGGCTGATACTCCTGCTCGCCGAAGCGTTCCGTCACGGCGCGGCGGTCGCAGCCGAGCAGAGGCTGACGGTCTGATGCCCATCGTGATCCGGCTCGACCGGGAGTTGGTCGAGCGCAAGATGACGCTGACCGAGCTCTCCGAACGCGTCGGCATCACGGTCGCGAATCTCTCCATCCTCAAGACGGGCAAGGCCAAGGCAGTCAGGCTCGCAACCCTCGAGTCCATCTGTCGGGAGCTCGGCTGCCAGCCTGGCGACATCCTCGAGTACGTCGCCGAAGCCGACGACGATTTCATGGATGCCTAAGGCCACGAACGTTTCGCCGACTTGATCAACCGATCCCGGTCCGGGAGAACGAATTCATCAGCGAGCCCTGGAGGGCGTCAATACACCTTACTTTTTCACCTACGATCGTAGGTGAAAAGTAAGGTGTATTGCCTTCCTTGCCGGCCACCAGCGGGGCGGTGGTGATGGACTCGTGCGCGGTCGCGTCGCCCACCCGATGGTCCGGACGGATAGCCGAGTTTCGGCCAGTCCGCCGGTTGGCGGACCGCTCAGGCGAGAGTGACGGCGATGAGGACGGCACCGAGGGTGAGATCGAGGACGCCGCACCACTCGGCAAAGGAGCGGGACACGACCCGGTTCGCCCGCCAGAGGACGAGGTCTGTTGCGGCGTGCCCGATCAGTGCGAGCGCGACGAGGAGGCGGCCGGCGTCCCCAGCGATCCCGATGGCTGTGATCGCCAAACCCAGCAGCACGGCTGCGACCACCGCCTGCATCGTCCGAAGGTCCGGACGGCGGAGCCGGCCGAGGACGAGACCGGCGACGGTCAACCCTGCCGTGACGGCGGTAAAGACCCACCACACGTCGAGATCGACCAGGCGGGTGAGTGGGACGAGAGCGGTAACCGGGACGAAGAGGATCCAGGTGAGTCCCGGCCGATCCAGGAGCGCCATCAGCAGGTAGCCCACGGAGGCGATCCCGGGAATCAGGGCCAGGTCCAGGCCGTCCTCGTAGTCCGGGAGTATGAGCGCGACCAGGCCGAGCGCCAACCAGGTGGGCCACCGGCGCAGCGCGACGGTGACCGGATGACGCCCGCGCGAGCGGGCCTCGGGCTCGACGGCATCAACAACAGGAGTCATGCTCCGACCGTGACCCATGCCGCGAGGGCGGACAACGGTCGCTCACGAGCATGTCCGAAACCTTGGGATACCTGTCACTTCGGCCTACCTTGGATAGATGCCACGAACGGTTGCGGTCCTCGGGTACGACGGCGCCGAACTACTCGACATCGCCTGCGTCACCTCGACCCTCGCGATGGCGAACGGCCTGGGCGCGTTGCGCGACCCGTATGACGTCGTGCTGGTCAGCTCCGGCCGTCGACCGATCACCTGTGGTCCCGGGATCGAACTCGCGAGCGGCGATTCGCTGGAGCACGTCACCGGCCCGCTCGACACCTTGATCGTCTCCGGCGGCCTCGGCCACGCGCAGGCGGCCGCAGACCCCTTGGTCACCGCCCATGTTCGGCGGTTGGCCCAGGTCAGTCGCCGGGTAGCGTCGGTGTGCACCGGCGCGAGCATCCTCGCCGCTGCCGGTCTGCTTTCCGGCCGCCGGGTGACTACGCACTGGCGTTTCGCGCGGCGGCTCGCCGCACAGTACCCAGCGGTCGCTGTCGACCCCGACCCGATCTACATCCGTGACGGCAACGTCTCCACGGCCGCCGGCGTCACCAGCGCGCTCGATCTGACCCTCTCCTTCGTCCAGGAAGATCACGGCGCCGAACTCGCTCGGTTGGTGTCTCGGCATCTCATCACCTACCTGCAGCGACCGGGCAGTCAGGCGCAGATGAGCATGTTCACCGCCGGGCCACCGGCGGAACACGACATCGTCCGGCGGGTCATCGATCACATCGAGTCGCATCTTGGCGAGGACATCGGCACCGCCGCGCTCGCCACCCTGGTCGGCCTCAGCCCGCGGCATCTCTCCCGGCTCTTTCTCGCCGATCTCGGCGTCACCCCCGGCCGCTTTGTTCGCCAGGCGCGGACCGAGGCCGCCGCCCACCTCATCGCCACGACTTCGCTGCCGCTGCCCGGCATTGCCACTCGCTGCGGCTTCGGCTCGGTGGAGACGCTCCGGCTGGCCTTCAGCCAGCGGTACGGCACCTCGCCGTCACGGTTTCGTGCTCTCCAGGGCTCCAAGTAGGACGCCGGGCGCGGCCAGTGAAACACCTGAGCCCAATCTCGACATGATGTGGTGTGAGCGAGAGTCGAGAACGCTTCCCCGAGGTGTACCAGCGCACGTACGCGGACTTGGTCCGGTTTGTGGTCCGCCGCGGCTACCCACCGAGCGAAGCGGAAGACCTCGTCGCCGAGGTCTTTACCGTGGCCTGGCGGCGTGTCGATGAACTTCCGTCGGAGCTGGACGAGTCTCGCGCCTGGCTCTTCGGCATCACCCGTCGGTTGCTGCTGGCTCACTATCGAGTCAGCGCCCGCGGGCAGGCGTTGAGCATCCGGATTGCCGAGCACAACAGCGTCTCCGAACTCCCCGGACATGACGACCTCGTCGCAGTCTCGGTCGATCTGGTCGAAGCCTGGCGCAAACTCAGCGCGGCTCACCAGGAAGCGCTCAGCCTTGCCATCTGGGAAGGCCTGAACAGTTCCGAGGCTGCCCGGCTACTTCGCATCTCTCCGGTGGCTTTCCGGATCCGACTCA
>DATINJ010000109.1:0-15131 GCA_035474375.1 Kineosporiaceae bacterium
AGACAGAGCAACCGAGACCGCCTCAATATCCTCGCTCCAGATGTGGAACGCGGCCCCACCCCAGGTGATGCCACTAAAGTCCCCGACTGGCTCCATCGTGTTCGGGGCAACCGTGATCCCCGGGGCCGAAGGCAGTGGAAAATCCAGCTCAATCGCCCGGGCCATCCAGTGCCGGACGCGGTCCGTGACGTCCTGATAGTAATACTCGTCGACCGCCCGCCAGGCCCACGCACTTCCGCCAAATTGGATAGCTTTCAGAAAGCACTGGTCCGCGGCATCACAATGGGCTTCGGTGCCGCCGGTGACGTTGTGCGCCCCGACCTGGAAGGCAGCCTCCGCGTCGCCCTGCTGGGCGCGGCGGAGCAGCCCATCCAGAAACACTTTCCGTTCTGCCTTATCCGCTGGAATATCCATAGCCTTTGACGACTTTCGCTCGTGATGCGGGACTGCTCGGTCAGCCTACTGAGGCCGTGATGGCGCAAGAGCCAAGGCATCCGCCGTTCGGTCGGACAACGATCCGGTAGATCCTCCGGGCACATCGGTGATGGTTACTGCGGTGCCGGTGTGGCGTCGGTCTGAGTTCCGGTGGGCGCGGGATCGGTAGATGTCCTGGACGCTTTCGCCTCGTGGTTGCCGGCTCCGGTCGTCGTCGCACCGGGTCTTGCCCTCGGCAATCCAGGGGGTTCTGTACCGTCGCTTCCTGCGCCGCGTTTGATTCCGGCGCTGCCTCTGATTCCGATCGATCTGTCTCGTCAAACTAGCGAGCATCTGAGTCGCTTTTGCCTACGGCTGTTTCGCCGGAGGCTCGTTGAAGCGGATCCGATTTCCGAAGGGGTCGATGGCCTCCAGACAGGTCCCGATCTCGTCGACCTCGAGACCCGGCCGCAGGTAGGAGTAGCCCTTGCCGTGGAGTTCCGAGTGGTAGTCGCGGACGCCGCTGACCTCGACGTAGACCACGACGCCAGGCGAACCGTCACCGTGATGTTCGGACAGGTGCAGTATGGCGCCGGCTCGTGAGATCTGGCAGTACAGCGGCATCTCCGGTTCGAAACGGTGCTCCCAGTCGAGTTGGAAGCCCAGATAGTCCAGGTAGAACTCCTTCGCCCGCTGCACGTCGAAGATGCGTAGGACCGGCACCACACGGGTCACGCTCAAGGCCATGCCCCAAGTCTGCCAGCCTTGATCTGAACTCGATACCGATGGTGCTGGCGGAGCTTGGTGCGGGATGCCACCCACCAAGAGCATCGCCAGGTCCAGAAGCCCCTCCTCGGAACGATTTCAATCGTGGACCTGCTCAAATGGCACTCGAGTATTGGCTTCTGCACCTACATGGGAGACCCTAGCGCTATGGAGGGACCACCCGGTTGCCTGTTTCTTCCGTTCGTAGCGCCTGCCCTCCTGCTCTCCGTCGTCCTGCCGCAGAACGTGTTCTCCCATCATTCGTTCTGGGGGCGCGCCCTCGATCTACTGGTGAGCGTCATCGCCGTCCAGGCCCAGAGCCAGGGGGTCCAGCAGCTCTGCGCGATTCTTCGAGCCATCGCCCTGATGGACGGCCGTAGCGGCGTCGGCCTACTGCTCGTGCCGTTCTACCCGCTCGCGGTCTTCATGTACTGGATCACCAGCCTGGTCTCAGACGCTACCGGGGTTGGTCTGGTCAGTCATGGGTTTCTAGGGACGTTATTGGGCGGCACTTTGGTCGCGGGTCCGGTCATGGCCCAGTGGTGGTTCGCCGGGACCATGAAGTATCTCGAGGGACGGGCGGACGTCGAACAGTCGGTGCGGGATCACTACGACGACTGGTACGACTGAGTCTGGAACCAGGCCACCCGGAAGAACGCCGCGCGGCTGGCTGCAGTGGGCACTCGAGTACGCGAACAGCCTCGACCCGACGTGGGTGGTCGTGACTACTCCAGGACTGATCCTTAGGGACTTGTCCATTCGCCAACTAGCGTGCGCTGCGCATGCGAGGCTGTGCCTCCCTTGATGACCTTGAAGTGAGGCACCCATGCGCCACCGCGTCCTGCTCGCCGCTGCCTCCCTGTCCATCACCGCCGCGACGGTGATTGCGCCCACCTCGCAAGCCAGCGCAGACACAACCACCACCGGCAAAGAGCTGCTGAGCAAGCTCAGCGTCGAGGCAGAATCCACCCGCCATTACGACCGAGACAAGTTCATGAAGGACTGGGCCGACCGCAACGGTGACTGCCAGAACACCCGTTCCGAGGTGTTACAGGACGAGTCCAGCGTGCCAGTCACCTACTGGGCAAACAACCCCTGCAAACCCGTCATGACCGGCCAATGGCTGTCCTGGTACGACGAAAAGGCCTCGACCAACCCCGTCCAGGACCTCCAGATCGACCACGTCGTCGCCCTGTCCGAGGCCTGGGACTCCGGGGCGTGGGCGTGGACCAATGCCAAGCGGAAACGTTACGCCAACGACCTCGGATTCGCCTGGACCCTTGACGCCGTCACCGGCAGCGTCAATCAGGACAAGAGCGACAGCGATCCCGTGGACTGGCTGCCCGACAACCACGTCTGCAAGTACGCCCGGCACTGGGTGGCCATCAAGTACCGGTGGAAACTCTCGATCGACACGGACGAGAAGACAAAACTGGCCGGCATCCTGACCGGCGACTGTGGCGCGCTCGACCTCACCATCCCCAAACGCGCCAAGTAGGCACGACCGGATATTCAGGGCACCGACCAGGCAGCAGCACGCGGGCGGCTCCTCCACGCCGGTCCTGCCTGACCTTGCGGCTTCGGTCAGAGGGGCAATGGGTCCAAGACGACTGCGGGCAGGGTGGTGAAGGTGACCGAGACCGGGTATGGAGTGGCGTTTCCGGATCCGTCCACTGCCCGGACCGTGAGCTGGTAGGTCGTGTTCGGGGTCAGCCGAGTCAAGGTGGCGCTGGTCGCGCTCGCTGGTGCGGTCGTCACGGTGCTGCCGTTCAGGACGACCTCGTAACCCTGGAGCGCGGTCTCGTCGGTAGCGGGCCGCCAGCTCACCTTGGCCCAGGTGATCCCGATCCCGGCGGCCGGGGCGGTGACCGCGTCCGGATCGGTCGGAACCACGGGCGGGACGACGTCCGGGTCACCAGTGGTTCGAGCGGACGCCGACCGCCGCGGTGATGCGTTGCCGGTGGCGTCTTCGGCGTTGACGGCGAAGGTGTAGCGCTGGGCCGGGGAAAGGCCGGTGACGGTATACCCGAGCTGGTTGCCCGGAACGGTAGCCACGACTTGGCCGTTCACCAGCACCGTGTACGAACTCACCGCGGTGTCGTCAGTGGCCGCCGTCCAGTTCAGTTCGGCCGACGTGCTGGTAGGGGCGGCGGTCAGCACCCGGCCGACCGGCCAGCGCGGGACGGCCGAGGCGTTGACGGTGACCGGGGTGGCTACCGTGCTGCCGGTGAACCGGAGCCCGGTGGAATGGGTGATCGCCCAGGGATCGGCCGTGGTGTCGAAGGTGACGTCGTTGAAGGAACTGTCCTTCAGGTAAGTGATGACGGCCGGCTTCGCCCGGAGGAACCGGACGCCGTTGAAGTGCAGCCTCTGGTGGTAGCGGTCGAAGACCCCGATCACCCCGATGGCCGGGCCGCCGGTCCCGTCGACGGTGACGTTCGCCACCGTGACGTCCTCGAAGCGCGCCTTCACTCCAGCCGGTTCGACCGTGATCGCGGCATTCGGGTCGGAGTACGCGGAGGTGAAGACAAATGCTTGGACGGCAACATTTTTCACCGCGCTGTCGCGGAACAGGAAGCGTCGCCCGCCACCGCCGTTGGCCGGGGCTGTCTTCATTCGCAGGGCCACGTCGCCGATGGTGATGACGTTGTCCTCAGCCAACACGTCCTGGATCCAGGCACCGGTGAAGCTTCCGGCCACGATCGCGCCGTGGCTGTTCCGGAAGTAATTGTCGAAGACCCAGACGTTGCTGGTCGGAGTGTCGTCGGCGGCCTCGGCACCGATCCCGGCGTTGAGGTTGACGGCGTCGTCGCCCATGTCGAACACCGAGTCGTACACGGTCAGTCCGGTGCTGTTGATGAACTCGACACCGTCCGCATTGTTGCCCGAGGCACTGCTGTTGTTGCTGTACGTCTCCAGACGCACGCCTTCGACGGTGACGTTCTTCGAGGTGATGTTCACCAGGGTGTGGTTGGCCGGGTTGGTCGCGGTGAAACCGCCGTAGTAGGCATTGGTCACGCCGCGCAGGTCGATGAGGTTCGACCGGGTCGGGTACGGGGCCTTGCTGCCCAGCTCGCTCGCCCGAGCCACCTGCGCCTTGGCCAGCACCCCGTTGGTGCCGACCGTCGCGGAGGTGCTGGGCATCGCGACCCGGAACCCGTCGGCGTCCACCCCTTGCTGAAGCCAGCCGTTGCCGTCGATCGTGCCGGCGCCAACGATTCGAATGTTCTTCAGCGCCCCCGGCGTATAGGTCTGGGCGTTGATCAGGGCATGGAACCGGACGTCCGTCGAGTAGGGCAGCAACCGGAAGCCCCACTGATAGTCATCGGCGTTCTCCGACCCCAGCAGGGTGGCGCCGTCGGCGATCTCCAACGTCAGGTCGCTCTTCAGCCAGATCGCACCGGTCTTGAAGGTGCCGGCCGGGATGCGCACCGTGGCTCCGGGCGTGGCGGCGGCGATGGCGGCCTGAATAGCCTCGGTGTTCAGGGTCGTGCCGTCGCCGACCGCTCCATACCGGGTCACGTCGAAGACCTGGGGGACGACGGTGGTGGAGGCGGTGATCCGCGCGCTGTCCGCGGACTCGAGGCCGTCCCGGTTCACCGAGCGAACCGTGAACGTGTACGACGTGTGCGGCCGCAGGCCGGTGGCGATGAAGTGATGTGGGACAACCCGGTACTGCTGATCGTTCGAGGAGTCGGCGTAGAACCGGGACACCAGCGGGCCGGCCTGGCCGCCGGTGGGCTCACCGACCGACCCGACGAGAGCGCCGTCCCGGTAGACGCGGTAGCCGGAGATATCACTGTACGACGCTGGTTTCGCCCAGACCAGGCTGATCGAATCCTGGTCCGCGGAGAGGGTTGGCACCCGTAGATGCAACGGTGCGGAGGGTGTCCCTGCGGGCCGGGCCGCAGAAGCTGCCTCGACGGCCGATGTTGTCGTTCCCAGAATCAGGCCGGCCACGACGGCACCGACCGCCAAGGACCGCCGTAACCGCGGGGCCGCCAATCGGCGCTCACCCGAACGACGCTCACTCGGACGGCTCGCGCCCGGACGCTGCGGTGGTGTGGTCACGGCGAATCTCCTCCTCGGCGGAGCCCATCTGGGCAAGCGCTTACCGTTGGCAGGATAGCCCACGCGGATACGGAAGTTCACCGCTCCTGCCGGATACGTGATCGGCAAAGTCGTTCTCTGTGAAAATCTTTCATCATCCAGCCAGCGTGGCCCCGATCGGCGCGGGGGCGGAGCAGCTGAGCCGCGCCGTCACCGGACGAGTCAGCCCGTTCGTGAGCAATCCGTGAGCAGTTGTCAGGTACCGCCGACCGCTTCCGTATCAAGCACTGTTGGCCGCCCTCGAAACGCGCAGGCCACGCCGCTCCCCCGGTCGGCCTACGGATCGGCCTAGCGGGGAGCCGATAGCGTTCGGGGATGGACATTCCTGGTGGCGCGTCCGATGGCGGTGGCGACTACCCGACCGGCCCCGCCGACATCGGCGCCGCTATCGCGCTCGTCGCGGCCCGTCCGGGGATGTACCGCTTGCAGGAGGACTACCGTCAGGTGGTGGCCTTCGTTATGGGTTGGTCCCAGGCCCGCCCGGATGTCTTCAAGAGCCTCGACAGCTGGAGCATCACTCGCATCGGCGGAGCGCTCGACAAGTACGGCTGGCCGGGTGCCCTCGGCGTGCTGGCCGCGGACCGCGTGGCCAGCAGTGATGCGCGGTACCCGCACTGTCCCCTCGTCAACGCCTTCCTGACGCTGGTCTGCGAATACATAGCCGACGTGGAGCAGGAGGGATCGCATCAGCGCATCCAGAAGGAGCACGAGGCCGCGCTAGCGCGTTACGACGCGGCTCACAAGAGGTCCGCGCATCCACACGGCACCGACATCAATAGCGCCCGATGGCACGAAGAATGCAGTGACTGGCAGGAGCAATACATGCCAGCGCTCCGTTTCGCGCGCAATGCCGGCGATCCCTGGGCCGTCTAGGACACACCTGTCAACGCCACCGACAGATTCGGTCACTTCAGACCGCAGGTTGTTGCGGCGTTTCTGAACGTCCCCTACCGGGGCCCGGAGAACCCTGAGCGGGTCCGTGCTGCCCTGGTCAGCACACCCTCTGAACGCCCATGGAGACCAGACGCCGCCGGCCCCGTCCACCGAATCACCCACCAGGACGACCTCGCCCTCAAACCCCTCGACACCGAAACCGAGACGGTCTGGACCCAGGCGCGCGAAGCTCTGGGCTTTGCTGGACGGACGTAGGCTAGGCACCTGGCCGCTGCTGCCGAAGCTCCATGGACCCGGTTCCGGCGGGGTGAGGTCAAGCCTCCACGAAACTTGGGACGATCGCTGCGACACACTTGTGCGGACGTGGACAGGAACAGGGTATGAACTCCACCATTCCGCCGCCGCGGGAGCGCGAACAGCGCTTCCGGGAGATCTACGACGCGGCGTACGTCGATCTGCTTCGTTACGTACGCAGGCGCGTTCATCCAACCCACGCCGAGGACGTTGTCGGTGACGTCATGCTCGTTGCGTGGCGCCGCCTCGACGACGTCCCCGCCGACGTTTCGGCGGCGCGCGCCTGGCTCTTCGGCGTGGCACGCAAGACCCTCCAGAACACTCGGCGCCGCGACGACAGGCACGATGCCGTCGCGGTCCGGCTCGCCGAAGTCCCCCACGGTCCCGCCGATGTCGGCCAGCTTCCTGACCTGGTTGCCTACCGGGCAGACATCGCCGCAGCCTGGCCGCTCCTGAGCGCGTTGCACCAAGAAGCGATCGCGCTTTCGGTCCTCGACGGACTCACCGCGCCCGAGGCGGCCGCCGTGCTCGGCATCTCGTCCACTGCCTTTCGCCTGCGGTTGTCCCGTGCCCGGCGCACCCTGCGTCGCCACGTCGACTCCAGCACCGCCGATGGCCGCCTGCCCGGCCCCCTTGCTTCTGTCAGGAGCCCACGATGAACAAGCACACCGTCGACACCAGGACCACCGCCGCTCTGCGTGACCTCGACCCCGCAGGGCCGACCGTCCTGACCGATGCCGAGCGCGAACGCGCCGACGCAACGTTCGCTCGCATCCTGGCCACCCCCAGCCATGATCACGTCCCGGAGGAGCCCGATCGGCCGCGTCGGCGCCGGAGCCGACTGCTGGTGCTGGTGCCGGTGGGTCTGGTCGGCGCCGTCGTTCCCGCAGTGCTGTTGAGCGGCGGTTCCGCTTTCGCGTCGTGGACGCCGAAGCCCGGCCCACTCACCAGCGCGGCCGTCACCTCGGCCGCCACCACGTGCCGCGCCGCCCTCGCACCGGCCAACCAGCCAGCCCTCGCGGTGCCCGACCAGGGAGAGCGGGTCGTGATCGCAGAGCGACGTGGCGAATGGACCTACGTGCTCATGGCCGGCCCCAAGGCAGAAGCGTCCTGCCTGATGTCCGACGACCTCGTCAGACAGGGGGTCCGCGCGGACCACAAGGCGGGATTCTTCGGGAACTACTCCACGGACCCCGGCGAGGCCCCAACCTTGGCTAGGGACCGCATCGTCGAATTCGTCAGTATGGGAGGCAGCGTCTCCACCCCGGGACGCTGGCCTTTCACTACCGACAAGGAGTGGGTCAGCTGGGTCCAGGGGTATGTCGGCAGCGACGTCACCGGTGTCACCGTGCACCCCCCCGTAGGTCCTGACGTCGAGGCATCCGTCGACAGTGGCCGGTTTGCCGCCTGGTGGCCAGGGGGCGAGGTCAGGGGCGACAACCCTGGGGTGAGCGGGGCGTGGACCTACACCGTGACCCTCACCGACGGCAGCACGAGGCTTACTTCCTGCTACTCCTCGACCTCGCCGTGCTGATCGGCCTCGGTCACGGGCTGAATCTAAGTAGTCGCGCTCGTAAGTTCGTCTGGGGTGGTTCAGGTTCAGCACGCCAACCACCTCACCGACTGGCAAACCGCCTCCACCGGGCTTTGCAAGTCCGGTCGCTCCGCCAGTGGGGCCGTTTGAACACGGCAGACCGAGACCAAAGGCCCAGGTGGGCGCGGCGGCGGTCGTCGTTGTGGGTACTCAAATGGCCCCCTCTCCGGTTCGACCGCCCGGCTGAAAGACGACTTTGCCTGCCCCTGGACCGCCTCCCCACCTCGCACCGACACCGAGAAGCAGGTCACGGAGCACGTGACGCAGGCCGGCCAGCCTCGAATGGATCAACCGGCCCGGGCGGGCCGGTGCTGTTCTGCAGGGTGGGGCCAGCACCTGGGTCAGCGTGGCGGCCCGCCAGCCGGGGTGCGAGTCTGGCGGGCCGCCGGGCGGGGTTACAGGAAGCGCCAGAGGTGGTCGTTGGTGCCGTTGTCGTCCCAGATCAGGACTTGGGCGCCTTGGCTGCTGGACGCGCTCTGCACGCCGAGGAGGCGGCCGCCGTTGGCGCTCTGGATCTTGAAGTATCCGTCGCCGGCGTACTTCAGCCGCCAGCGGCGGTCGTCTGAGCCGGCGTCGGGGAGTTGGACGGCGCGAGTACCGTTGCCGGTACCGCCGTTCTCCCGGCCGAGCACCTTGCCGCTGTTGGAGTTTCGCAGCCGCAGGTAGCCACCGGAGTCCACGACCGCGGTCCACAGGTGGTCGCTGGTGCCGTTGTCGCCCCACTGGATGACGAGCGCGCCGTCGCTGGTGGACATGTTCTGCACGCCGAGTAGCAGGCCACTGTTGCGGTTCTGGATCCGCCGGGCGTCGTTGGGGATGAGGCGCCACCCGTTGTCCGCGGTGCCGTTATCGGAGTCCTGGACGGCCTGCGCGCCGTTGGCGGTGGAGTTGTTCTGGCTGCCCAGCAGCTTGCCGCTGTTCACATTGACGATCTTGTGGGTGCCGTCGCCGTTGTCGACGATCGTCCACTGGTGGTCGGCCGTGCCGCTGTCCGTCCACTGGAGGACGACCGCGCCATCCACGGTGGACATGTTCTGCACGCCAAGCACCTTGCCGCTGTTGACGTTTCGGAACCGCACGGCGCTGCCATCCAGGATCATCTCCCACCGGTGGTCGGCGGTGCCGCTGTCCGTCCACTGGAGAGCCAGCCCGCCATTGGCCGTGGACATGTTCTGGATGCCGAGCACGAGCCCGCTGGCGGCGCTGGCCAGGCGATAATTGGTAACGGTGCTGGCGTTGGCGTTCCAGTAGACGGTGTAGTTGTAACCCTGCGCGTCGTGGAACGGGCCGAGATTGACCGTGGCGCCGTCGGCGGTGGCGGTGAAGTCCAGCGACGAACTGCTGGTACGGGTGACGGAGGACGTGGTCAGCGCCGGCAGCGACGACAGGGTCGTGTCGCCGTAGTTGCCGCACAGCACCACCGGACCGTAGGTGACCGCGACGACGTTGGTGTTGTCGTTGGTCGGGGGCAGGGCCACCTTCATGGGCAGCCGGACCGTGACCGTGTCGCCGGAGGTCCAGCTGCGGGTCAGGGTGGCGTACGTGCCCGCCGTGGTGGCGATGCTCTGGACCGCGCCGTTGACGCTGACCGTCGCGTTGGCGGCCCAGCTGGGGATGCGGATGCGCATCGACCAGGACCCGCTCATGCTCCCGGTGACCGTCAGCGTGGTCGTGTCGCTGACCGGGTAGGTGGTGCTCTGGGTGACCGTGATTCCCCGTTGGGTCCAGTTCAGCACCGACGGGAAGAACAGGTTTACCGTGAGCGTGGTGCCGTTGTAGAAGTAGATGGAGTCCATCAGCTTGGTGTTGGATTCCAGACCGGTGCCCTGGCAGCACCAGAAGCTGTCGTAGTCGGTGCTCCACGTGCCGCCACCCCACGCCGGGCCGACGCCACGGCGCCCGCCCGCCTTCAGCGGGGTGAAGTAGGTGATGCCTCCATGGCTGTCGGCCGGGTTCTGCGACCCGATCAGGTGGTTGATCAGTACCTGCTCGTAGAAGTCGAAGTACGACACCTGGTCCGGATTCAACAGCCAGAGCTCCCGGGTCAGCTTGGCCATGTTGTAGCTGTTGCAGTGTTCGCAGTTGTCGTTGGTGAGGTACGCGGCGATCGCGTTCGGCGCCCGGAAGTGCTCGGCCTGGCTGTTTCCGCCGATCACGTAGGTGTGCGCGCCGGTGGTGATTTTCCAGGCGTTGGTGGCGATGTCCCGGTACCGGGTGGTGCCGGTCGCCTTGTACTCGCGGGCGGCACCGATCAACTTCGGAATCTGGGTGTTGGCGTGCAGACCGTTGAGTTGGTCCTGATTGGACGCCAGTGGGTCGAACACAGCGGCGTGGTCGAACCGCTGGGCGGCGCTGAGCCAGCGCGCGTCGCCGGTCTGCTGGTAGATGTTGGCCAGCACCTCGTTCATGCCGCCGAACTCGGTGTTCAAGGTGCTTTGCATCTGGCTGTTGCTGAGCCGCCCGGTGCGCCAGTCGACCCAGCCTGCAAGCGCCAGCAGCACGTCCCGAGCCTGAGTGTTGCCGATGTAAACCCAGACATCCAGCAGCCCGGCCAACGTCTTGTGGATGCAGTAGTACGGCACTTGTCCACTGTTGCCCGACTCAAGGCTGGTGAAGTCGGACTCTGGAAAGCCTGACAGGTAGCCGGTGTTGAACCCGGCGGCGGCGTTGTTCGCCTGGCATTTGGCCAGTTCGGCGACCATGTAGTTGGCCTTGTCGCGGCAGGTGGTGTCGCCGAGCACGGCGTAGGCCTGGGCCCAGGCGCTGAGGAAGTGGCCCTGCATGTGGGTGCGGAACGGGAAGTCGGGGGCGTCCCAGCCGCCCGTGGCCGCAGCGCCCTTGGTGGACAGCCGGTGGGTGGCGCGGAAGTTGTAGAGCAACCGGTCGACGTCGACAAAGCGCAGGTACGTCAGGGTCCGATTCTGGTTGTCCCGCCAACGGCTGGCCGTCAACTGGACTTGGCCGAGGTCGAACGGAAAGGTGGAAACGCCGATGTCGGACCGGACCGGCGCGACCGACGCCTCAGCGACCGATCGGCCGGCCACGGTGACGCCGAAGGCGGCGACAGCGGTGACACCGGCGGCCTTCATCAGCGAACGACGGTTCAGGGACGGGGATGGCACTGGTGACCTCCAGGGGTGGCGTGGTTGGCGCGAGCCGGCCCGGCCGACAGCCCCTGCATGAGGGCCCGTTCGGCGGAACACGGACGATGTTGTGCGCGCCAACGGGCATGCATGCCGTTAACGCTCACAATGATGGGAAGACTTGACCTCGGCGACTTCTCGGCATTCGGCCGACCTGCTCGTGATCGAGGTCGATCCGCAAGTACGTACTTGGCGTGCCTCGATTCGGCCATCTTCGGCACCGGACCTGGGCGGTTTGCTACTCGTCAGCTCCAGGCAGCGGCGGCCTGTACTGGCTCGTGGCGGGGCCACCGAACCTGCGGTCGTTGTGGGAGGTCAGGTGGGACGAGCGGGCCTGCTCGCTGCTTTTGCGGCTGCTGTCAGTAGCCCACGTGGAATGTCGCGTCGTCGCGTCCGAGCCCATCCGTGATCGGGTCGATCCGCAGCTGGTATCCCGAGTGGCGCAGGTACCGGTCGGGGAAGTTGTACGACCGGAACGACGTCCAGTTCGCATTGGCCAGGCCGGCAGTTCGGTAGAACGTCGCGTCAGCGCGGAACAGCGCCGAGTTGTCGTTCGGTGCCAGCACGATGTTGAACGCGGCGTGACGCAGGAACTGGCCGGGATTGTTCACCGACTCGAACGACACACCGGCAGCATCCGCGAGTCCGGGCCGCAGACGCCATTGCGAGTCCTGGTAGGGGTCGAACGGCATCTCATCGATGCGCCCTTGACTGCCTGCGTGACGGATGTAGCGACCTGGAAAGTTCCATGACTTGAGCCGGTTCCAGTTCGTGCCGCCCCAGCGGGTCATCAGGTTGTTGCGTTCGGTGGCTGTGATCGTCGCGATGGTGTTGTGCTTGCCCAGCACAGGGGCGGTGTAGGCGTTGTCGTTGAGCAGCGTCCAGTTGCCCTGCGCGATGTCGCCCTGCCACGCGTAGAAGCGTCCGTTGGGGCAGAAGTTGTCGCCCCATAGGTACCAGGTGCTGCTCGTCAACGACTTGACCAGGGTGGGCGCTTCCGTGCAGGTGACGGAGACACCGTCGGTGTACTTCACGAAGCTGCCCGGTTCCAACGACCGCGACCGGGTCCCGGTGAGCTTGCCGGCCCCGTCCCTGATGTACAGGTAGTTCCAGCCGCCGACGTTGGTCACCAGGTGCGTGTCGATTTCGCCGGTGCCGCCGTCGTAGAACACCTGAGGCGCCGTGGTCGTGACGAAGTCGCTCGTGTACGACACCATCGACATCAGCCGCGTACTGCCGTTGACGGTCTGGTTCGTCGAGAACAACACGCCGTACTGCCCGCGACCGGGGTCCCAGTACACCGAAGGCGCCCAGGTGAACGAGGTGTTGTTGTTGACCCGGAGCATGCGCTCCGCCGACCAGGTGACCATGTCGGTGGACATCCAGACGTGAATGTTCTGGTTCGCGGGGTCAAAGGCACACGTCCGGCAGATGTCGGTGGCGAGCAGAACCCAACTGCCGTTCTGGAGCCGGTAGAGGAACGGATCGCGGATGCCACCGGTACCCAGCTGCGGGTCGATCACAGCAGTGTTGTTGTTCAGCGGCGTCCATTCCAAGGCGTCATCGCTCACCGCGAAGTGGACGTCGTCGGCATTGGCGAGGCGGTCGGGAGACTCCGTGAAGTAGGCCATCGCGTACGCGGAGTCGGCCTCGGCTGCCACGGCGGCCGGTGTCGTCACGGCCGTCACGGCCGTCAGGGCTGCAGCGGTGAGTGAGACCGTGACCACCCTCGCCAGCCATGCGGTGAAATACGGACGAGATCTGGAATGTCCTGAGTCATGAGAGAGCGACATTGCACCTCCAAGTTGACGGACCGGAACCATGAACGTGTTAACGATCACATCCGAGTCGGGGCAAGCATGGATTCACATGTCCATTAAAAGCAAGTCGACGACATATAACAGTTACGCATCAATCGTTCTGAACTTGCGGCCGCAACAATGCCGGCCCGAAAGCCCTATTCAGAACGTTCATCCCCATACCCAGTAGTAGATTCGTGGTTCGTGACAGTGTGTAGCAGGTCGGGGAACTCGGTGGGCCGTCATCCCTGAATCGCGGTTCCACCTTCGGTGGAGCACTTAGGACGCGGCGCTAGCAATCCCGCTGCACTCACCGTGAAATTGGCTTCACCTGCCGTTGCTGCGCCAAGTGAGCGCTAACAACGTCCCTTGCTGGGCGGACTCGCAGCAGAGAAGGTGCGGCTTGGCGCTCGAACCCAGGTAGGCGGCGGCCGCGTCGGCGTCCACGATCACGAAGCCCGCGCCGACCTCGACCAGATGATCGGCGCGGCTGCTCTGCCTTGTGATTTGTCCCGGAACGTTCGGCGGGGCCGGGGACCGCAGGGTTTGAACATGTCCCGCGTCGTGGACGTCGAAGCGTTCGATAGGTCCGGCCAGCCGGCTTGAGGCTGGCCGGACCTGGTGCTCGGCTGGGCGAGCCGAGCAACCTTTCCAGCGACCCGAGCCACTGCATGTTGTCCGGGCAGTGGTCCGGTCAGATGCTACGGCTGAAGGAGAGCACCGACATGCCCCTCGCTCACCCAGGTGAACGACGGCCCATCGCCCAAGGTGGCCTGACGCCACCGCGCCGACGGCCGGCCGCCGGCCGGCCGTCACCCGGCTGTATCACGGGAGCCGAAAAGTGACGGCGCGTGGCCGTCGGTTGCTATCGCATTGGAGTGTCTGGGCAGCGGTGATGATGGCTGTGGTGGCCGGCACCGTTGTGGTGGTCGACACGGACTCCGTTGTGGCGGTCGACACGGCGCAGACGTCAGCGCGTACCATGGCCGGCTACGCCGCTACGCCAACCGCGACGAGCGCCAGCGTTTCCACCACCCAGGCTCCGAGCGGTACCAGCCCGTCGGCGGATCCGGCCGGTGGTGCTACCTCGGCTCCGACGACCGTTGCCAGCAGTTCAGCTGCGTCGATCGGGGGCGGCTCGACGAAACGGTTCATGGGTAGCAGCACGGTGCTGATCGGCGGCGGGATGAGTGACGCCTCGGCGGCTGCCGCGCCGTTCGACCTGCGATACGCCTATCTGGTCAGCCGGCCCGCGCCCTCGTCGAAATACTATTCAGCAAAGCGTTGCGAGGCTGCCTGGGCGGACTGGTGGGGTTGCTGGGGTGGTACCCCGGGTTCATACGTGACCCGGACGGACGCCCAGGTAGCCAAGGCGACGTACAAGGGTAAGCGCCGTCCGCAGAAGATGGTCTGGACGTGGTTCATGTTGCACACGCTTGGGGATATGGCAGGTAAAGGCGACACTTTGGGCGCGGTCGGCGCCCTCAACCGGGCTGATCTGCTCACCCTCTATATGAACGACTACCGTTTCTTCCTCCGGAAGGTCGGCAAGTCGCATGACGCGATCGATCTTGAGCCGGATTTTTGGGGTTTTGCCCGGTCGCAGGGCAATCTGAACAAGATTCCCGCGAAGGTGTCGTCCGCGAATCCGAGGGACTGCGGATCTCAGAAGGACACCGTCGCCGGACTCGCTCGTTGCCTGATTTTGATGGCCCGCAAGTATGCGCCCAACGCCGCCATGGGACTGCACCTCACGTGCTGGGACTGGCCGGGCAACATGCAGAAATGCGTTAAGGACTACGTCAAGCTGGGCGCGAAAAAGGCCGACTTCCTGGTCGCCGATATTTCCGACCGTGACGCGGGCTGGTATGCCCAGCCGGCCCACGGGGGGAGCAACAGCTTCTGGACCGCCAAGAAGGCCGCTGCCAACCTGAAGTGGTACAAGACGATGGCCGAGGGCACGGGCAAGCCGGTGGTCTTGTGGCAGATTCCGTTAGGCAACAAGGCGCAGAACAACACCTTCCACCATTACAAGGACGACAAGGTGGATTGGTTGTTCGCGCACATGAAGCAGGTCGCGGCCGCGCATGTCGCCGCCCTGCTCTTCGGGCCAGGCCA
>DATINJ010000110.1:0-7927 GCA_035474375.1 Kineosporiaceae bacterium
TACACCGACGAGGCGGGTTACGAGACGATCATCAATATTCTCTACTGGACCGATAGCGATGCCCACCAACGGTGGTCGGCGAACATCTCGGACTGGACAGCTCCGGAACGCTACACACCCGACGTCGGCTTCTTCACCGAAATCATCACCCCCACGGTGGACAGGTTCGAGACGCTCTTCTCCAGCGACCGCATGGAGGGTATCGGGGCCGTCGGCCAGCTGAGCGGCGAGATTCGCGAGCACGCCTACTGGGGCGGAGCGCGAGATCGGTTTCCGCTCGCCCAGGTCGATCCCATGCACCCGCACGGACAGCTCGAGGTCAGTGCCGACGGCCACCTGGTCCGGGTGAGCGGGCAGGACAATCTTTGTCTGATCCGATCCGGACAGGACTGGTCCGAGACGGCGGACGACGAACGCGGCATGTATCTCGACGATGTCGAGCCCACCCTGCATGCCGGCATGGACTTCCTGCGCGATGACGGTCTGCCGATCGGTTGCGTCGCCAACCGATACCTGCAGATCGTGGATGACGACGGGCGCGCCCAGGAGAAGACGTTCGGGATGAGTTGGTGGCACAGCCTGCAGGACCTCGAAACCTGGTCGGAATCGCACCCCACCCACCTGGCGATCTTCCGAGCCGCCATGAAGTATCTGTCCACGATGGGCCCAGCCGCGAAGCTCCGGCTCTACCACGAGGTCACCGTGGTCCAAGCCGCGCAACAGCAGTTCACTTACCTCGGTTGCCACGACCGCACCGGGCTTCTGCGTCAGACGCAGCGCCCGACAGCGTGACAAGCCTTTCGAGAATCATGGACAACCTCAGTCCCCGCCCCGGGGACCTTGAGCCGATCGAGACCGCTTCCCTCGACGAGCTGCGCGCGCTGCAGACCGAGCGCCTGCGCTGGTCAGTCCGGCACGCCTATGAGAACGTGCCCCTTTACCGGGCGAGACTGGCTGCGGCCGGTGTCCACCCGGGTGACATCCAGGAACTGGCCGACCTGGCCAAGTTGCCGTTCACCACCAAGGCAGATCTGCGGGACAACTACCCGTTCGGGTTGTTCGCGGTGCCGCGCGAGCAGGTCGTACGTGTCCATGCGTCATCGGGGACCACCGGCAAGCCGATCGTGGTCGGGTACACCCGCGACGACGTCGAAATGTGGACCGGTGTCATGGCCCGGAGCATCCGCGCCGCCGGCGGCCGGGCCGGTCACATCCTGCACAATGCCTATGGTTACGGCCTTTTCACCGGCGGACTGGGTGCGCACTACGGTGCCGAGAGGCTCGGATGCACGGTGGTGCCGGTGTCGGGTGGGATGACCGAGCGCCAGGTTCAGCTAATCCAGGACTTCAGGCCCGACCTGATCATGGTTACCCCCTCGTACATGCTCTCGATCATCGACGAGATGGAACGCCAAGGCATCGATCCGCGGGCTACCTCACTCAAGGTAGGCATCTTCGGCGCCGAGCCGTGGACCAACGACATGCGCCGCGAAATGGAGAGCCGCCTCGACATGCACGCCGTAGACATCTACGGCCTGTCCGAGGTGATCGGGCCCGGGGTCGCCAGCGAATGTGTGGAGACCAAGGATGGACTGACCGTCTGGGAAGACCACTTCTATCCGGAAATCATCGACCCGATCACCGAGGAGGTGCTGCCCGATGGTGCGGAAGGCGAGCTGGTGTTCACGTCGCTGACGAAGCAGGCCATGCCGATCCTCCGGTATCGGACCCGAGACCTGACTCGCCTGCTACCTGGAACCGCCCGGACCATGCGGCGAATCGAAAAGATCACGGGCCGCACTGACGACATGATCATCCTGCGCGGCGTGAATCTCTTCCCGTCGCAGATCGAGGAGCTCATCCTGAGTGCCCCGCAGCTCTCCCCGCATTTCCAGTGCGTGCTGGACCGTTCCGGATCCATGGACTCGATGACCGTGGTCGTCGAGCGCCGGGAGGTGGTTCCGCTCGAGGCCGCCACCGAAGCTGGAGTGTTGCTGAAACGCTTGGTGAAGAACTCGATCGGCGTCAACGTCGGTGTCAATGTCGTGGACCCGGACACCGTCGAGCGATCGGTCGGAAAGATGCGCCGCATCGTCGACAATCGCCCAGCCCGGTGAGCGGGATGAGGCAGGTGAGTGACCCAGCCGCGACGGTTGTGCTAGACCGCGATGGTGCCGTCGCGACGGTCGTGATCAACCGGCCACGACAGCACAACGCGCTCGACCACGCGACGAAGACCGCCCTGCGTGACGTCCTCGAGCAGGTGGCAACCGACGATTCGGTCCGGGCCGTGGTGCTCACCGGAGCCGGGTCGGCCTTCTGCGTCGGCCAGGATCTTGCGGAGCACGCCCAGGCTCTCCAGGAAGACCCGACGACGGCGTTTGACACCGTGGACGAGCACTACGCCCGGGTGGTCACCGCCGTGGTCACGATGGCTAAACCAGTGGTGGCCGCCGTGAACGGCACCTGCGTCGGAGCCGGTCTTGGGCTGGCCCTGGCGTGCGACCTGCGCGTCGTCGCGTCGACGGCCAGGTTCGGGACGGCCTTCACCGCGATCGGCCTGACCTGCGACTCCGGCCTCTCCGCGAGCCTGGTGCAGGCCGTGGGCCGATCCCGGGCGAGCGAACTCGTACTGCTGGGCGAGATCTTCACCGCCGAGCAGGCACTGGCCTGGGGGATCAGTGGACTGCTGACCGAACCCGGTGAAACGCATTCTCGAGCAAAGGAATTGGCGCAGCGACTGGCGTCAGGTCCGACTCGCGCCTACGCCGAGTCCAAGGCTCTGCTCCATGCCGCCTCGTCCACAGCGCTCCCGCAGGCTCTGGTGGCGGAGTCCGCCGCCCAGCACCGGCTCGGCCTGACCAGGGACCACCAGGACGCTGTCGCCGCCTTCCTTGACAAGCGGCGCCCGGACTTCACCGGCGCCTGAGCAGTCGCCCCGGTACGCCCGCGCGCGGGCGTACCGGGGCGGATCAAACTGCGGCCACGACCTCCCCGCTGAACATCGTCATCGAAACGCCGAGGCCGGCAGCGTTCTGGCCGGCTGCAGCCATCTCGGATGACTTGAGCGCCGTCTTCAGTGCGGTCGCGTCGGCGAAGTCCAGTTCGGCCACCAGGTAGATGATCTGATCGCCGCCGAGCGGGCGTGGCTTGGACCAGGTGAACGAGGCCAGGCCCGGCAATTTGGCGACGAGCGGTACGTGTTCGGAGAAATAGCGTCGATCGAAAGTGTCGATGTCCGCCGGGACGGCGTACTGAATTGTGATCCGTTGCATGAGCGTCCTTTTCGTTGGGCCGAGTGGCTGGTCAGTCCTGAGGCCAGGTCTTGGTGACCAGGGTCAGCACGTCATAAGTGGCCACCGGTTTGCCCGCAGCGTTGGTGACGAGCGCGTCCCAGCGAACCTCGCCGTAGTCAGCGCTGGTGCGCGGAGTGATCTGCTTGACCGTCAGCGTCACGGCGATCTCGTCGCCGGCCTTTACCGGGGTGAGGAAGCGGAGGTGATCGACGCCGAAGTTCGCGAGCACCGGTCCCGGGTTGGGCTCGACGAACAGGCCGGCGGCGAGGGAGACGACCAGGTATCCATGCGCGACGATGCCGCCGAACAGCGGGTTCCGGGTGGCAGCGACCTCGTCTGTGTGCGCGTAGAAGGTGTCCCCGGTGAACTCGGCGAAATGGGCGATGTCGTCCAGGCTGATGGTCCGGGACGCCGAGCGGACAGTGTCCCCGATGCTGAGGTCGACGAGGCTCTTTCGGAACGGATGCACCTCGGTCTCGGTACGCTTCGCGCCGGCCGTCCACTGACCGGTGATCGCGGTCAGGAGGTCGGGGGAGGCCTGGATCGCGGTCCGCTGCATGTGATGCAGGACACCGCGGATGCCGCCGAGTTCCTCGCCGCCACCGGCCCGTCCGGGGCCGCCGTGAACCAGGACCGGGAGCGGGGAGCCGTGCCCGGTCGACTCGCCGGCGTCGTCCCGGTTGAGGACCAGGATCCGGCCGTGCCAGGGGGCGAGGCCGAGCGTCACCGTCCGGGCCACCACCGGGTCGTTGGTGATCAGGGACCCAGCCAGGCTGCCGGAGCCCCGGGCGGCGAGCGCGACGGCCTCGTCGAGGTGGGTGTAGGTCAGCACGGTCGCGACCGGCCCGAACGCCTCGATCGTGTGCGGTTCGGCAGCACCGGGGTTCGCGCGCAGCAGGATCGGGCCCATGAACGCACCCTTGGCGACGTCCGCGCCGATGACCTCCACGGTGTCGGGGTCGCCGAACACGATCTCGGCCGAGCCCCGCAGCGCCTGGACCGCCTTGCGGACTTCCTCTCGCTGGTCGAGGCTCGCGAGGGCGCCCATCCGGACGCCGTCGCTCGTCGGGTGCCCAACGGTGATCTTCGATAGTTTCACCACGATGGCGTCGGTGACCGCGCTGGCGATCGCCTCGGGGACGATCACGCGCCGGATCGCCGTGCACTTCTGACCGGCCTTGACCGTCATCTCGGTGACGACACCTTTGACGAACAGGTCGAACTCGGGATCCTCCGGGGTGACGTCGGTGCCGAGGATCGAGCAGTTCAGGGAGTCGGCCTCGATACCCAGTCGGACGCCGCCGTGCAGCACGGCAGGGTGCTGGCGCAGGTGTGCACCCGTGGTGGCGGACCCGGTGAACGCCACCGAGTCCTGGGCTCCCAGTTGCTCGAGCAGTCCCGCGGGGCTGCCGCACAGCAGTTGCAGCGAGCCCTCCGGCAGCAGGCCGGATTCGATGATGCGCCGCACCACCAGTTCGGTCAGGTAGGCGGTCTGGCTGGCTGGTTTCACGATGCTCGCCAGCCCGGCCAGGAACGCGGGCGCGAGTTTCTCCAGCATGCCCCAGACCGGGAAGTTGAAGGCGTTGATCTGGACCGCGATGCCGAGGCGGGAGGTGTAGAGGTGCTGGCCAACGAAGGTTCCCTCGCGGCCTAGCCTTTCGGGGGGTCCATCGAGAACGACGGTGTCGTTGGGGAGTTCTCGGGTGCCTTTGGACGCATAGGAGAAGAGCGTCCCGATGCCACCGTCAATGTCCACCTGCGAGTCGCGGAGGGTGGCGCCGGTGCGGGCGGACAGGACGTAGAACTCGTCCTTGTGGTTGCTGAGCTCTTTGGCCACGGCCTTGAGTAAGCTGGCGCGCTGGTGAAAAGTTAGGGCGCGCAAGGCCGTTCCGCCGACCGTGCGGGCGTGGTCGGTCATCGCGGCCAGGTCGATGCCGGTTGAGGAGATCAGGGCAACCGCTTCGCCGGTGCTGGCATCGACGAGGGGTGAGCCTTCGTCGGCCGCGCGGTACCAGGAGCCGGCGGTATAGCTCTCGAGCAGTGCACTCACGGTCGGGAACCTCTCGTTGCGCGAAGTCGGGGACGCGTGCCACAGTAGTTACTGACCGAGCGGTCTGTAAATGCTTGGACGGCATTCTCCGGAGGGAACGTGATGGTCGCGAAGGTGTCACCGGACGAGCGGGAGCTGCTCGCCGAGTTCGAGCGGACCATCGGCCGCAATGATCGGATCGAACCCCGGGACTGGATGCCGGACAGGTACCGCTCGACGCTGATCCGACAGATCGCCCAACACGCGCACTCGGAGATCATCGGGATGCAGCCCGAGGGGAACTGGATCACCCGCGCCCCGTCGTTGCGGCGCAAGGCGGTCCTGCTGGCCAAGGTCCAGGACGAGGCCGGCCACGGTCTCTACCTCTATTCCGCCTGCGAGACGCTCGGCGTCTCCCGTGCAGAGCTGACCGAGAAGCTGATTGCCGGCCAGCAGAAGTACTCCTCGATCTTCAATTACCCCACCCTGTCGTACGCCGACGTCGGCACGATCGGCTGGCTCGTCGACGGCGCCGCAATCGCCAATCAGGTGCCACTGTGCCGCACGTCGTATGGCCCCTACGGCCGCTCGATGATCCGGATCTGCAAGGAGGAGTCCTTCCATCAGCGGCAGGGCTTCGAACTGTTGTCAACGATGATGCGAGGCACTGAGGAGCAGCGGGCCATGGTTCAGGAGTCCGTCGACCGGTTCTGGTGGCCGGCCCTGATGATGTTCGGCCCGCCGGACGCCGACTCGCCCAATACCCAGCAGTCGATGGCATGGGGGGTCAAGCGCGACACCAATGACGAGTTGCGCCAGAAGTTCGTCGACATGTCCGTCCCGCAGGCCGAAGCGCTCGGCGTCACCTTGCCCGATCCGGACTTGGCCTGGAACGAGGAGCGCGGCCACCACGATTTCGGGGAGCCCGACTGGCAGGAACTCCAGGCCGTGATCGGAGGTTCGGGGCCGTGCAACGCAGAGCGGATCGCCCATCGCAAGCGCGCCCACGACGAGGGAGCTTGGGTCCGCGAGGCGGCTATGGCCTTCGCCCGCGGCGACGCCGAAGTGGCGTCATGACTGTCCGGGGCGAGACGAGCCAGCCGGGCCGGAGTGTGCAGGACGAGTGGCCGTTGTACGAGATCTTCGTCCGAGGCAAGCGCGGGCTGAATCACGTGCATGTCGGGTCACTGCACGCGGCTGACGACGAGATGGCGGTGCGGCACGCCCGCGACGTCTACACCCGGCGGAATGAGGGCGTCAGCATCTGGGCCGTCCGTGCCGACCTGGTCGTGGCGTCCAGCCCGGACGAGAAGGATCCGCTGTTCGCCCCGGCCGGCGACAAGGTCTACCGGCACCCGACGTTCTACGCCATTCCCGACAACGTCCCGCACCTGTGAGGACCCCGATGAGCAGCGCACCTGAGCACGATGCCGACCACCACGGACTGGCCGGCGGCGACCACTCCCAGTGGGCGTTCGGCACCGATTTCGAGGACCCGTTGGCCGGGGTCGACACGTCCATTCCGGACGGCGTCGACGCGCACGCCTTGGCGCAGTACTGCCTGATGCTCGGCGACGATGCCCTGATCTCCTCCCATCGTCTCTCGGAGTGGGCGAGCAACGCCCCCGACCTGGAGGACGACATTGCCCTGGCCAACATCGCGCTGGACCTGCTCGGGCAGGCTCGACTGCTGCTGGCCCGGGCGGCGGCCGCGGATCCGACCCTGGTCCCGTTGCTGCCCCCCGGCTCGCCGGTGCCGCCGGAGGACGCCCTCGCGTTCTTCCGCGACGAATCAGCTTTCCGCAACGTGCGTTTCGTCGAGCCGGTCAACGGGGACTTCGCGGTCACCATCGCCCGGCTGCTGATCTTCTCGACCTACCGTCTCGCCGTGCTGCAGCGCCTGGTCTGCAGCGCGGACACCGTCCTGTCAGCGATAGCGGCCAAGGGCGTGAAAGAGCTTGCCTACCACCGCGACTACGCCGGTCGCTGGTTTCTCACCCTGGCCCGGGGCACCGAGGAGTCCCGCCGCAGGCTCGTGGCCGGCCTTACCCTGGTCTGGCCGCTGCACGATGAACTGTTTCGCACTCACGCGGTCGAGAGGGTCGTCGACGGGCAGGGGATCGGCGTCGATCCTGCCGTTCTCGCTGATGAGGTCGGGGTCCTGCTCGAGCAGGTCTTCTCCCTCAGCGGCATCGACCGCCCGACGCTCCCGGCCATGGGGCTGGTCAGCGGGCGGAGTGGCCGCGACGGCCGGCATACCGAAGCGATGGGACGCCTGCTGGCCGAGATGCAGGTAGTCGCCCGCGCCCACCCCACCGGACGGTGGTGAGATGCCGTCGCGGGAGGACGTCGTCCGCGTCCTGGTCTCGCGGGTGACCGATCCGGAGATGCCGATGCTGACGCTGCAGGACCTCGGCGTCCTGCGGGACGTCGTGGTCAGTGACGACCGGGTGGTCGTCACCATCACCCCGACGTACTCCGGATGCCCGGCGATGGCGACGATGCGCGACGACCTCGTCCACACGTTGCACGAGAACGGCTTTGGTGATGTTCAGGTCAAGGTGAGCCTGCATCCGGCCTGGACGAGCGACTGGATCACCGA
>DATINJ010000111.1:0-58360 GCA_035474375.1 Kineosporiaceae bacterium
CCGGTGTAGCCGAGCTTGGCCGCGGCTGCCTCGATCTCTTCCCATCCTTGCCGAGCCTTGCTGATCTGCTCGGTGTGCTCGGCGGCGAATTGCTGCACGGCTGCCAGCGCATCAGGTAGGTGAGAATTGTAGATGTCGCTGCGGCAAGACCATTCGGCCGTTTGGACTTCCTTCTCCACCGCGAGCAGATGCTGCCAGCGTGGATTCGCCGCGATCGGGTCGGCAGCCGAGGTGGGTATGAACTCCGCCGATGGGGTGAGGCTGCTCATCGCCACATGAAGTTCTTCAGCGGGCTGACCGGTTTCCTGCAACAAGGAAATGCCAGCCTTGTCCAGACATTGGTTGTAGGCCTTGCCGTCGCCGTACCGCGTATCAAGGTCGGCCAGCATCGCCCACCAGGCATCGCGCAGTTCAGCAGTACCCGACGGACGAGAAACGCGCGAGGCTTCGTCGTCACCTACGTGCTTGGTCGTCCCCAGACACGTATCGACCGCCTTGGTTTCTGCCTTCGACAGGGTGGCGGAGCCTTCCTTCTCCGCAGCCTCCATCTTGGGTTTCAAGGCCATCGTGGTCTCGGAGAAGGTCCTGCTCATCGGCTGCGCGAAGAAGGTGCTGGTGCCCATGGGATCTAGCGGCGGAGCATAGTTTCGATGCTGCGACCAATCCCACTCGGGATAGCCCTTCGTGGCCAGGCAACCATCCATTGCGCCATTCAGGCTGTACGCCTGGAGGACCGCCCCAGCATTTCCTTGCCGCATCGTTCCCATGGCGGCGTCAGAGACGGCACGCGCCGCGACGAGAAGTTCATCGGTCGTGGCTGCCCGATCAGCCACGTCACTCGATCGGGATCTACCCGCGACATCTCCCACCCCGATGACTACCGCTACCACCAGTGCACCAGCACCGAGTGCGGCCGCTGATCGACTCACCGATTTGACCATGATTACGAGCACCCCAAGAAGTCTGGATTTCGAGCCGGACGTGGATTGCAGCATCGAAACGCCTTGCTAGACAATTGGCCACGCGGCAGCCGAAGATCGGCTCAGCCGACGACAGTTCGACCTCGATAGAGGCTGCCCGGAAGGCCGGTGAACCGCAGATCCAGCCCGGCACCGTCCCGCTCAACCTGCAGGTGCAGGTGCGGCGTAGTGCTGTTACCCGAGTTACCGACCTGGCCCAGGAGCTGACCGCTCCGGACGGGATCTCCGACCGCGACCGCCACCGTGCCCGGACGTAGATGCGCCAGGAGGATGGTTTCGGAACCGGTGTCGATGATCACATGGTTGCCGTAGACGGGGGCGAACCGAATCGTTCCGGGGATCTGGTCCGGCAGACCGTCGACCGCCGTCGTCACCATGCCGTCGGCAGGTGCCATGACGTCCTGGCCGTAGGAGAGAAAGGAGTCGAGCGAGTTTCCGACGCCCGACTTCGTGCCCTGGCGCCCGACCTTGACGACGTCGATCGCACCTCGCTGAGCCGGCACCGCGAAATGGTGATTCAGGAACCGCCCACCCCCCTGCACCACGCACCAGGGCCCGAGCAGCGGGAACCGGCCCAGTGGGCGCGCCGAGCTGACACCCCAGCGATGCCGGCGCCCGCGTACCAGGACCGCCGTCACCAGGATCAGAACCGTCGTCCCCCAAACCGTCCAGACACCCCTTCCGGAGGCCAGTTCCGACCAGCGCACGGCCGATGTCGCCGCGGCGACGGTCAGCACCTGGACTCCCCGACGGAACCACCACGGATGGATTGCCGGCGCACCCATTCCTTCGAAATACACGTAACCGGCCAGGGTGAGCAGCAGGACACCGATCCACCCGTCGCGGGTGGATGCCGTCCAGGCGCTCACCGCGAGCCACAGCCCGAACGCTAGCCACAGCAACCGGAAAAGCGGCAGCGAGCCGGTCCTTTCCGCGGTGCGACGGGTGAATCTGTACGGCGCGATCAGCAGGGCGTCGAGCCGACCCGCATCGGTCCGCACCCAGGCCAGCACGCGGCCAGTGGAACCCGCGACGACCAGGCCCTGCGGGGAGTCACTGACCCGCACGGAGATACCGATGCGCTGCCGGGTGCCGTCGACGATGGCACGCAACCGCTGCCCGCCGACAGCCTCCACGACCTTGGGCGCCAGCACCGGCCAGTCACTCGGATCGGCCACCAGGAACGCCGCGAGGATCTCGGCATCCACGGCGTGGTCGGGATCAGGCACCCGGGATCAGCCGGGTCGGACCACTGCGGCGACCGCATCGGCCACCGGCACGTCGCCGCCGACCAGTTCCAGCACGAGACCGCGAGCGCTCGGTGCATCGAGCAGCGCCAGCAGCACCGCGGCGACGTCGGCCCGGGGCACCCGACCGGATTCGACGGACGGCGCGAGCCGGACCCGACCGGTCGCCGGGCCATCGGTCAGCCCTCCGGGGCGCAGCACGATCCAGGCCAGCGGGCGGCTGCGGAGGTCCTCCTCAGCCGCGAGCTTGGCTCGCAAATAGACCGCGAAGACGTCGTCATCGGGCTGCGGGGACGTGCCGCGGACCGACTCCACCCCCATCGACGAGACCTGGAGGAAGCGGTCCACTCCGGCCAGTTCGCAGGCCTGCGCGAGGAGCACGGACCCCGCTCGGTCCACGGTGTCCTTGCGGGCCGGACCGGAGCTCGGGCCGGCTCCGGCGGCGAACACCGCGGCATCCGCACCCGCCAGGACCTTGGCCACCGCTTCGGCGTCGGCGCCCTCCAGATCGAGCACCACTGGTTCCATCCCGGCAGCGCGCAGATCATCCTGCTGGGCCGGGTCGCGGATCAGCCCGACCGCGGTGTCGCCTCGAGCCGCCAGCAACGTACCCAGCTGAAGAGCGATCTTTCCGTGTCCACCGGCAATGACAATGCGCATGCCGGTGACGCTACGCCGGGACGCCGGGCGGGACCACCTCGGCGGGCACTTCCGTGGCGGGCCGGTCATAGATCGTGATCAACTGCTCCGACCAGGCCAGCAGTCGGCCCTCGGCGAACATCGAGGCATAGGCGGTGGCATAGCCGTCCGCGCACTGCACGGTGCGCGCCTCGTACCAGACCCATTGCTTGCCCGCGTCGAAGGTGGCGTTGAGCCCGGCATCGGGAGAGGCCAGTTGGATCGCCCACCGCACGGTGCTTGCCGGGACCGGACCATGGGCCATCGGCAGCACGACCGGCGGCCAGGCATCGAGCAGTGCGATCATCGCCTCCAGCCCTTCGGCGACGGTGCGGTGCCGGGCCCAGCCGTTCACTCGGGCGGTCTCCGGCCCACCTCCGGTGAACGGGAACGCCTCGGAGCACCAGCGGTACTCCATGTGCTGCCCGAAATCCGGCATCACCCCGGGCACGTACGGCAGGTCGATGCCCTGCTCGACCGGGTCACCCTCGACCATCTCGGTCGGCCCGGTCTCCACCCGCAGCGCGGACACCCGGGAAGCACCGGCCACCACATGCACCCGAGCACCGAGCACGCCACCGGAGCGGAAGCTCACCGTCAACTGGGTGACTGCCTTGCCCGCGCCGAGCAACTCGACGTCCACCTCAACTGGCCCAGCCGGGAGTGGAGCGATGAAGGCCAGGTCGAGGGAGCGCAACGGCCGTTCCGCACCGACCGCGAGGGTCGCGGCCCGGGCGGCCAGCGCGCCGATCAGGCCACCGAACGTGGTCCGCCCCTGCGCCCAGTCAGCGGGCAGGTTGGCCGTCCATCGCAGGTCACCGATCGCCGTGAGCTGCACGGCCGTGCTGAAGTCCGTCATGCGGACATCCCATCACGCGGACTCCAGGACCAGGCCGCCAGGCTACGTGTCGTGAGTCATGCTCACGGGATGGCTGCGGGCGGCAGATCTCCCGGCCGGGCGCGGTGAACAGCCAGGTTCAGCCCGTAGTACTTGGCGGTCTGCCCGACCCATTCCATCCCCAACCGCTCGGCGACCCGCGCCCCGGCCAGGTTCGCCGGTCGGGACACCGCGAAGACCTCGGGGAGCCCGACCGAGAACGCCCAGCGGATCAGGGTGTCGGCGGCCTCGGTGGCATACCCGTGCCCCTGGAACTCGGGCCCGGTCTGCCAGGCGATCTCGGCGTCCTCACCCCCTGGTGGCAGCGGCAGCAGCGCCACCGCACCGACCACCGGGCCTGGCTCGCCGTTGGCGGGCGCCATTTCGACGGCCCAGCGGCCCAATGGCGGCACCAACCGCTCGACCTCGGCCAGCCACGCTTCCAGGACACTTCGCATCGCTGCGACGTCCGGGACCCGAGACATCGCCGGCGTCAGCCACTTCGCGACCTCGCCCGCGCCGAAGATCCGCGCTGCGGCTTCGGCGTCGTCCACACTCCAGGGCCGCAATCGCAGCCGACGACTGGTTAGCACCGTGCTCTGCATGAGTCGACGCTACTCGCCCTCGGGTCTCGGTTGCGAAGCCGGTGCGGGTAGTGCGGACGACGTCGGGGAGCTCGGAGGCGTCCCCCACCGGCGCTCGGCCTCACGTTCAGCCCGGGTGCCCATCACCAGCGAAAGAACCCATAGTCCAGCGAAGAGGACGCCAACGAAGAACATCGAGGACAGCCAGAACCCGTATCCGATGATCAGCACTTGCAGAACCGAGCCGAGGACGTAACCGCGCCGGCTTCCGAGCATCCCGGCCGCGAGCAGGCAGCCGACGGCGAGCGCCGCCGAGATTCCGAGCGCGGCCCCGACGGACAGCGAGGAGAGGTCCTTGGCGACCAGACCAGCGAAGATCACGACCAGGGCCTCGCAGCTCAACGTGGTGGCGGCGATGATTCGAGTCGGAGAGCGCATGCCCTTGTCCTACCACCGCCCGGACAATCCGTCCGCATGCGGGTGGCTGCACTGTCACAGCTGGACCCGCACCTTCGTCGTACTTGTCAGTGGATCCAAGCGGTGGATCCTTCGACAGAGGAGTGGTCATGAAGGTTCTTGTCGCCGGTGCGACCGGGGTGGTCGGCCAACAACTGCTGCCGCTGCTGGTGGCGAACGGTCACCAGGTCGGCGGACTGGCCCGCAGCGAGCGCTCGCAACAGGAGGTCACCCGGCTCGGCGGCACCCCGGTCCAGGCCGATGCGCTGGACGCCGGCAGCGTGCTCGAGGCCGTCCAGCGGTATCAGCCGGAGGCGATCATCCATCAGATGACCGCGCTGTCCGGCGCACTGGATCCGCGGCATTTCGACCGGAGCTTCGCGTTGACGAACCGGCTGCGCACCGAGGGTACGGATCATCTGCTGGCCGCCGGACGAGCGGTCGGAGTGCGCCGGTTCGTCGCGCAGAGCTACACCGGTTGGCCGTTCGCCCGCATCGGTGGGCCGGTGAAGACGGAACTCGATCCGCTGGACGACTCGCCGCCGGCCGGCATGCGGCAGTCCTTGCAGGCGATCCGATACCTGGAGCGGACGGTCACCGAGGCGGACTGGACCGAGGGCATCGTGTTGCGGTACGGCAATTTTTACGGTCCGGGAACCTCGATGAGCCCCGGCGGTGAGCACTGCCAGCAGATCCTGGACCGGAAGTTCCCGGTGATCGGCAAGGGCGGCGGGATCTGGTCGTTCACCCACGTCGCCGACACGGCGCAGGCCGCCCTGGCCGCGATCGAGCACGGCCGGCGCGGGATTTACCAGATAGTGGACGACGACCCGGCTCCCGTTGGGGAATGGCTACCTGAGATCGCCGCCGAACTCGGTGCTCCGGCGCCCTGGCACGTGCCTCGCTGGGTGGGCCGGCTCCTGGCCGGTGAGGTCCTCGTCAGCATGATGACCGAGGTCCGCGGTGCGTCGAATGCCAAAGCGAAGCGGGAATTGGGTTGGCAACCGGTCTATCCGAGCTGGCGTGGCCAGTTCCGCGCAGCACTGGACAGCAAGCCCGCGGCTGCGGACAAACCGATGGATAATGGGCAGCGGGCTGGCACCAGAAGTCAGGGAAGGACGGGGACGACGGCGTGACAGACGAGAGTGCGTCGGACGACGGCGTGACGGACGAGGGATCGCACGAGGAGCTGATGGCCCAGCTGCGGCCACAGTCCTTCGCCATCGCCTACCGAATGCTCGGTGGGGTGGCGGACGCCGAGGACGTCGCCCAGGAGGCGCTGCTGCGCCTGCATCGCGAACTCGCCTCCGGACGGACGATCGAATCGCCGGCGGCGTTTCTCGCGACCGTGACCACCCGGCTGGCCATCGACCATCTCCGCTCCGCCCGGGTCCAGCGGGAGCAGTACCCGGGTGAGTGGCTACCGGAACCACTGATCCGCAACGAGGATGACGACCCGGCCCGCCGGGCGGAAATCGGCGACTCCCTTTCACTCGCCTTCCTGGTGCTGCTGGAGGCGTTGTCCCCGGAGCAGCGGGCGGCACTCCTCCTGCACGACGTCTTCGGGTACGGCTATGCCGAGGTCGGGGAGATCGTCGGCAAGAGCGAGCAGAACGCTCGCCAGCTCGTCAGCCGCGCCCGTCGGCACGTCGAGGCCCGGCGACCGCGATTCGAATCCACCCGGCAGCAGCGCACCGAGCTTGCCCGCCGGTTCTTCGCCGCCGCTCAGGAGGGTGACGTCGGCGCCCTGGAGACGCTGCTCGCCCATGATGTGGCCCTGCACGGCGACGGTGGCGGCAAAGCCCCGGCGCTGGCTCGATCGGTGACCGGGCGCGGCCGGGTCGCGAAGATCCTGCTCAACTGGTTCCGGCAGGGCAGCCACATCCCCGGCCTTGAGCTGGAGAACACCGAGGTGAACGGTCAGCCCGGCGCCCTGATCAGGGACGCCGACGGCCGGGTGCTGACCGTGATGGCGCTGGACATCTCGGACGGCCGGATCACTGCGGTGCGCTCAATCGTCAACCCGGACAAGCTTCAGCACCTGTCGAACGGATCAGCACCCGCAAACGGTTAGGTAATCAACGGGTGCTGAAGGCGGCGTCAAAAGCGGCGGCCGGCGGGTCAAAAGCCAGGCGGCGGACGAACTCCAGCGCCTCGGGCGCACCGACCAGCCGGTCCATTCCGGCGTCCTCCCACTCGACCGAGATCGGCCCGGCATAACCGATCGTGTTCAGCATCCGGAAGCAGGCCTCCCAGGGCACGTCGCCGTGCCCGGTAGAGACGAAGTCCCAGCCGCGGCGCGGATCGGCCCAGGCCAGATGTGATCCCATCCGGCCGTTGCGTCCGTTGCCGGTCTGCCGCTTCGCGTCCTTGCAGTCCACGTGATAGATCCGGTCCCGGAAGTCCCAGAGGAAGCCGACCGGGTCCAGGTCCTGCCAGACGAAGTGGCTCGGATCCCAGTTCAGCCCGAAGGCCGGACGACGATCGATCGCCTCCAGGGTGCGGACGGTCGTCCAATAGTCGTAGGCGATCTCCGAGGGGTGCACCTCATGCGCGAACCGGACGCCGACCTCGTCGAAGACATCGAGGATCGGGTTCCAGCGGTCGGCGAAGTCGGCGTACCCGGCGTCGATCATGGAATCGGGCACCGGTGGAAACATCGCCACCGTCTTCCAGATGCTGGAACCGGTGAACCCGACGACGGTGTCGACGCCGAGTCGGGACGCCGCCCGGGCGGTGGCCTTCAACTCCTCGGCGGCCCGGCGGCGCACTCCTTCGGCAGTACCATCGCCCCACACCCGGTCGGAGAGGATGCCGCGGTGTCGCTCGTCGATCGGATCGTCGCAAATGGCCTGTCCGGAAAGATGATTCGAGATCGCCCAGACCTGCAGATCGTACCGCTCCAGCAGATCCTTGCGTCCCTTCAGGTAGTCGTCGTCCTCCACCGCCCGGACGACGTCGAGATGGTCACCCCAACAGGCGATCTCGAGCCCTTGGTAACCCCAGCCGGAGGCCAGCCGGCAGACCTCCTCGAACGGCAGGTCGGCCCACTGGCCAGTGAACAAGGTAATCGGTCGCGCCATCGTTCCTCCTTCGATTCCTGCCGGGGAGCTGCCCCCATCCCGGCACCTCTGAGCCAAACCTCACGCGGCGTCTGCCGTCGACCGGACACCCGGCACGGTTCGCCACCGCGATTCATCGGCGGCGGATTCCTGCACCGCCGCCAGCACCCGCTGCACCTGTAAGCCGTCGGCGAACGACGGACGAGGATCCCTACCGTTGGCGAGATCCCTGATCAAATCGACAATCTCGTGGGTGAAAGAGTGCTCGTAGCCGATCAGGTGACCGGGCGGCCACCAGGCCTTCAGGTACGGGTGCTCGGGTTCGGTGACCAGAACACGGGTGAACCCCGCGATTTCCGCCGGCGCTGTCGCGTCGTACACCTGGAGCTCATTCATCGACTCGAAGTCGAAAGCCAAGCTCCCCTTGCTGCCGTTGACCTCGATCCGGATCGCATTCTTCCGGCCGGTCGCGAACCGGGTGGCCTCGAACGAGCCGAGCGCACCTCCGGTGAAGCGGCCAATGAACAGCGCAGCGTCATCCACGGTCACCGGTCCGGTTTCGCCGGTCCTGACTGTCCCCTCCACGAGCAGTCCGGACGACGAAGCGGCCAGCGGCCGCTGCTTGATGAACGTCTCGGTCAGGCCGCTCACCCCGGCCAGCAGATCCGCGACGATGTACTGCGCGGCGTCAACGATGTGCGCGCCGATGTCGCCGAGCGCCCCGCTACCGGCATGCTCCGCCTGCAACCGCCAGACCAGTGGAAACTCCGGGTCGATGATCCAGTCCTGCAGGTACTGGGCGCGCACGTGCCGGACCTCGCCCAACCGCCCGGCGGCCACCAGTCGCCGGGCCAGAGCGATCGCCGGCACCCGCCGGTAATTGAAGCCGACCATCGAGCGGACGCCGTGGGCCTTCGCCGCCTCGGCTGCGGCGACCATCAGTTCGGCCTCCGCCACCGAGTTGGCCAGCGGCTTCTCACAGAGCACATGCTTTCCGGCCTCGAGCGCCGCGATCGCGATCTCGGCGTGCGTGTCACCGGGAGTGCAGATATCCACCACCTGAACGTCGTCCCGCTCGAGCACTCGCCGCCAGTCGGTCTCGATGCCGCTCCAGCCGAGCCGATCTGCCGCCGCCGCAGTCGCCACCGGATCGCGGCCGCACAGCACATTCAACCGAGGGGTGAGCGGCAGGTCGAAGAAGTGACCGGCCGAGCGCCACGCCTGTGAGTGTGCCGAGCCCATGAAGGCGTACCCGATCATGCCGACGCCGAGGGCGTCCGTCCCGGTCGCCATCAGGAAGCAAAGCCGAGAGGCAGGTAGTCGTCCACGTTCTCCTTGGTCACCGTGGCGCTGGCCAGCGTGATGGAAGCCGGGATCTCGCGCTCCACCAAATCGCTCATGCCCTTGCCCTGGGCCACCAGTCGGGCCAGTCTGATCGCCGAGGAAGCCATGCTCGGTGGGTAGGTGACGGTCGCCTTCAGCACCCCGCTATCGGCCTTGATCAGCTCCATCGCGTTACGCGAACCGGCGCCGCCGACCATCAAGAACTCGCTGCGCTTGGCCTGATCGATCGCCGCCAGCACGCCGATCCCCTGGTCGTCGTCGTGATTCCAGACGGCGTCGAGCTTCCGCGCGGCCTGCAACAGGTTGCTGGTCACCTGCTGCCCGGACTCGACGGTGAACTCGGCCGACACCCGGTTGCTCACCTTGAAACCGGCTGCCGCCAAGGCCTCGCGGAAGCCCCGGCTGCGGTCCTGAGTGAGCGGCAGGTTGGCGATCCCCTGAATCTCGGCGATCACCGGGTTCTGCACCCCCTTGGCCTTCATCTGCTCGGCGATGTAGCGGCCCGCCGCGGCACCCATGCCGTAGTTGTCACCACCGATCCAGGCTCTGGCTCCGCGCGGCGAGGAGAACACCCGGTCGAGGTTGATGACCTGAATCCCGGCCTCCATCGCCTTGATTCCCACCTCGGTCAGTGCCTTGCCGTCATACGGCAGGATCACCAGGGCGTTGACCTTCTTGCTGATCAGCGTTTCCACCTGGCTGATCTGCTGGTTCACGTCGTTGCTGCCCTCGACCGACTCCAGGGTGACGTCGGAGTATTTGTCGGCCTGAGCACGGGCGTTACTGGTGATCGCCCCGATCCAGCCGTGATCGGCAGCTGGGGCCGAAAAGCCAATGGTGACAGCCTGACCCGGCTTGTCATTGTCGCCGCCGGCGGCCCCGACGATGGCGGCGGTGGGCGCATCGGAATCGGAGTCCGCGGAATTGCCCGTGCAGGCGGTGATCAGGGCGCCGGCCCCGAGCGCACCGGCCCCGAACAGCAGGCGGCGGCGGTTGAGTGGACTGTCCATCAGAATCCTCCAGAAACTGGCATGGATATGGCAAGGGGTTGAGTGGTCAGGGGAGATTTTCGCGAGTGGCGCGGCGCTGCAGCAGCACCGCGCCGACGATGATCAAGCCTTTGGCGATGTTCTGGACCTCGGTCGCCAGGTTGTTGAGGATGAAGATGTTGGTAATCATGGTGAAGACCAGGACGCCGAGAATGGAGCCGATCAGCGTGCCCCGGCCGCCGGTCAGCAGCGTCCCACCGATGATCACTGCGGCAATGGCGTCGAGTTCGAAGAGGCCTCCGTGGGTGCTCGACCCGGTGGTGGTGCGAGCCATCATCATCACGGCGGCGATCCCGCAACAGGTGCCAGAGAGCATGTAGAGCTGTGCGGTCGTGCGCCGGACGTCGATCCCGGCCAATCGGGCCGCCTCGGCATTGCCCCCGATGGCGAAGGTTCGCCGACCGAAAGTGGTGCGGTTCAACAGCGCCCAGCCGATCGCCGCAACCACGGCCAGCACGAGGACCATGACCGGGACGCCGACCAGATCGGCACGGGCGATCTGCTTGATCGAATCCTGGGTGACGATCTGGGTCCGGTTGTCGGACAGCTTGGCCGCCAGCCCGCGCGCGCTGACCAGCATCGCCAAGGTGACGATGAACGGGACCAGCCGACCGTAAGCGATCAGCAAGCCGTTCACCAGACCGGCACCGGCGCCGACCAGCAGCGCGCAGAGGACCATCATCCACGGCCCGTAGGACTGCGTGGCCACCGTCGTCGCCCAGACCGAGGCCAGGGCCACCAGCGCTCCGACCGACAGATCAATCCCACCGCCGATGATCACAAACGTGGCTCCGACCGTGACGACCCCGATCACCGACGAGCTGACCAGGATGTTGCGCAGGTTGTCGGACGTCAGGAAGTTCTCACTGGTCACCGCCCCGACCACCGCCAGCACGGTCAAAACCGCGATCAGGCCGAGGTTTCTGATTTCGGTACTGCGCAATCTGTGGATCAGTCCAGGCCCGGTCGAACCGACGGCCTGCGCACTCACCGTGGCACCGCTCTGCTCACTCATCTGCTTTGCTCGCTCATTCAGATACTTCCTTCCATGACGAGATCGAGTACTCGGTGCTCATCGAGCTCGGCGGCGGGCGCTTGGTGCACGATCCGGCCTTCGCGCATCACCAGTACCTGGTCGGCCAGACCGAGCACCTCCGGTACTTCGCTGGACACCAGGAGGACGCCGATCCCCTGACCGGCCAGCCGGCGAATGACCGCATAGAGTTCCGAGCGGGCGCCGACGTCCACCCCTCGGGTGGGCTCATCCAGCAGCAGCAGTCGGGTGGACCCGAGCAACCACCGCGCCAGCACGACCTTTTGCTGGTTGCCGCCGGACAGCGTGCCGGCCGTCCGGGCAACGTCCGGTGGCCGGACATCCAGCTCCCGGGTGACGTCGATCGCCTCTCGCCGCTCTCGGCCTCGATCGAGCCAGCCCATCCTGGCCAGTCGCGGCAGTGAGGCCAGCGACACGTTCCGGGCCACCGGCTCACCGAGCAGCAGGGCCTGGCTCTTGCGTTCCTCGGGGGCCAGCCCGAGACCGGCTCGGACTGCGGCGTGAACATTGCCGGCCGGGAGCTTTCGCCCGTTCATGATGACCGAACCCGCCGTCCGCCGACGGGCACCGTAGATCGTCTCCAGGACCTCCGAGCGGCCGGCGCCGACCAGCCCGGCGATCCCGACGATCTCCCCGGCCCGGACCGAGAATGAGACATCGTCGAAGACCCCTGCCAGGCTGAGATTCTCGACCCTCAGCAAGTCGTTGCGCGGCCGGTCCGGCTGGTCTGCGGGCTGGCTCTCGCCGCTGGTGGGTCGGGGCGGAAACACGTACTCCACGGTGCGGCCGGTCATCAGCGACACCAGTTGCACTGTCGGCGTCGCGCCGGCGGGTAGACCGGTAGCGACGGTGCGGCCGTCTTTCAGTACGGTGACGACGTCACCAATTCGCCGAATCTCTTCCAATCGGTGCGAAATATAGACCACCGCAACGCCATCGGCCGTCAGATCAGCGATCACCCGGAACAGGTTGGCGACCTCGTCGTGGGCCAGCACCGCAGACGGCTCATCCATCACGATCAACCGGGCATCCTGGGCCAGCGCCCTGGCCAGGCTGACGATCTGCTGGGCGGCCGCGGAGAGCCGCCCGACCTCTCGATTCGGTGGAATCTCCGGGTGGCCGAGTCGAGACAGCAGGTCGCGGGTCTGCGCGAGCTGAATTCCGGCCCGGACAAAGCCAGCGGTCGCCTGTTCGCGCCCGAGATGGATGTTGTCCGAAACGCTCAACCCGGAGACCAGATCGAGCTCCTGGTAGATGGTGGCAATCCCCTGGGCCAGCGCCGCCCCCGGGTTGGCGAAGTCGACCTCGGCGCCACGCCAGTGCACAGTTCCACCGTCTGGTTGGTGAGCACCGGCCAATACCTTGATCAGGGTGGACTTTCCAGCGCCGTTCTGGCCGAGCAGGCAGTGCACCTCACCCGCCCGGACATCGAGGTCAACGCCATCCAATGCCCGGACACCGGGGAATTCCTTGACTATGCCACGCATTCGCAGCAGTGGGACGTCGTCCATGTCGCCTCGTCGAATGTATTCGGTGGGAATGGATCTGGGTGTGCGGAATCGCCCCGGGTGCCGATCGCACCTGGGCAGTGGTGGAGCATCGGGTCAGGTCGGTCTGAACACGGAATCGGAGACGAACCGGGCGGCGCCGATGACCCCGGCGTTGTCCCCGAGTTCGGACAGGACGATCGGCAGGTTGCCGGTGGCCAACGGAAGCGAGCGGCGATAGACGACGCTGCGGATCTCGGCGAGAAGTGGGTGCCCGAGCCCGGCAGCCACTCCACCGCCGATCACCAGCAGGGCTGGATTGAAGAAGCTGACCAGCGACGCGAGCACCTGCCCGAGCCGATGGCCACCCTGGCGAACCAACTGGAGGGCGATCGGGTCACCGGCCGCAGCGGCGGCGGCGACATCCCGAGCGGTCAGCGCGACCCCCCGGGTTGCTGTCTCGGCCAACCAGGGCGAGCGGCCGGATCGGGCCACCGCCTCGGCGTCCCGGGCGAGCGCTGCCCCGCCGAAACATGCCTCCAGACAGCCGGAGTTGCCACAGGTGCAGGTCGGGCCGTTCTCCTCCACCTGGATATGGCCGATGTCACCGGCGGAACCGGTGACGCCGCGGTAGATCTCACCACCGACCACGATGCCGCAGCCGATCCCGGTCCCGACCTTGACGAACAGCAGATCCCGCACGCTGCGAGCGGTACCGGCGTGTAGTTCGCCGAGAGCCATGATGTTGACGTCGTTGTCGACCATCACCGGCGCCCCGAGAGCGGCGCCGAGCATGTCGCGGATCGGAAAATGGCTCCAGCCCGGCATGATTGGTGGGGATACCAGCGCCCCGGCACCCTGGCTGACCGGCCCCGGGACGCCGACGCCGACGCCGGACAGTTCTTCCGCCGGGCCGGACAGCCCGGCCCGGACCTTGGCGACCAGGACGAGCACCTGATCGAGCACGGCGTTCGGGCCGGCCCGAACGTCGGTCGGCTCAGCCGCATGCCCGAGGAGCTGCAACTCGCCGTCCAGGATCGCGACGTCGATCGAGGTAGCTCCGATGTCGATGCCGGCGAACCGCAGAGTGGACGACAGCGCGACCATCTGCGAGCGTCGCCCACCCCGCGAGGCGGCCAGGCCGACGACATCAACGAATCCGAGCTCGGCCAGCCGGTCGAGCTCGATCGCCACCTTGGACTTGGACAACTCGACGGCTTCACCGAGCTCAGCACGCGACTGCGGCCCGTTGTCGCGAAGCAACCGAAGAAGGCGAGACTGATGACCGTTTTCCGGTCGGATCCCGACTCGCTTCACGTCGCCCTCCGGCCCGCCACCTCGGTGTAACGCCTGCCACACCGAACGCTAGCCGCTTTAGCCCAAATGGGGTAGGACTTCGTCCAGAAAAAGTTCAAAGACTAGCGGGAGAGCCCTCCCAGGAGCAGCCGGACGTCGGCAGCCATCGTCACCGAACCCGTGGCCAGGACCCCGCCACCGATCTGCCCGCCTTCCTCGGCCCGGCCCATCGCATAGTCCAGGGCGTCGTCCAAGCGGTCGAAGGTCTTGACTCGATCCTCACCGAAGATGTCGATCGCGATCTCTCCCAGCTCGGTCGGATCCATCGAGCGGGGAGACGACGTCCGGGTGATCACTACTTCCTCGAGTACCGGTTCCAGCTCACCGAGGATGCCGTCGGCGTCCTTGTCCTGCAGCACCGCGACCAGCCCGATCAGGGTGTTGAAGCCGAATGCCTCCTCCAGACTGCCGGCCAGGGTCGCCGCCCCGGCCGGGTTGTGCGCGGCGTCGATCAGCACGGTCGGGCTGCGCCGGACGACCTCCATCCGGCCCGGGGAGTCAACGTCCGCGAAGGCGGCCCGGACGATCTCGATGTCCAGCCCGCTCGAGGTACCCGAGCCTTCGGTGCTCTCGAACCCCCCGGAGTGGAGCAGCAGCGCCTCGGCTGCGGCCAGCGCGGCGGCCGCGTTGTACGCCTGATGGACGCCATGCAAGGGCAGGTAGATGTCCTCGTAGACCTGCCCGTTCCCCTGCAAGGTCAGAACCTGGCCGCCGACCGCCACTTCGCGACCGATCAGACCGAACTCGTACCCCTGCCGAAGCACGGTGGCGCCTACCTCGGCCGCCCGGGTCAGCAGGATGTGGGCGGCTTCTTCGGGTTGCTGGGCGATCACCGCGATCGCGCCTGGCTTGATGATCCCGGCCTTCTCGGTGGCGATCGAGCTGATCTCGGTGCCGAAGAACCGCTCGTGATCGAGGGCGATCGGCATGATCACGGCCACCTTGCCGTCGAGCACGTTAGTCGCGTCCCAGGAGCCGCCGAGCCCCACCTCGACGACACCGACGTCCACCGGGGTGTCGGCGAACGCGGCGTAGGCCATCGCCACCAGTACCTCGAAGAAGCTCAGCTTCGGCCCGCCGGCGGCGGCGCTCTGCTCGTCGACCAGATCCAGGTACGGCGCGACTTCGTCGTAGACCTCGATGAAGCGCTCCGGCTCGAGCATCGCGCCGTCCACCGCGATCCGTTCGCGGACGTCGTTCAGGTGCGGACTGACGAATCGGCCGGTCCGCAGCCCGTGCTCGCGCAGCAGGCGCTCGATCATCCGGGTGGTCGAGCTCTTGCCGTTGGTGCCGGTGACGTGCACCGCCTGGAACGCCTTCTGCGGGTCACCGAGGAGCCGGCAGACGGCAGCGATCCGATCCAGGCTCGGCACCAGGTCGTGCTCCGGTGCCCGGGTGAGGATCGCCTGGTACACCTCGTTCAGCCGTTTCTGCGCCGCGATCTGCTCGGCAGTACGGGTCTGGCCGTGGTGCGGCCCGCGACCCTGGATCCTGCTCATGCTTCTCCTCTTGGTTCCGCCACCGGACCAGCCAATCATGGTCTGGCTCCTTCCCGTGCACCCCGGTGCCCATCTGCAGCCCTGCGAGACTTGGTCTCGTGGTCTGACCCCCGCCAGAGGTCAAACGTCGAGACCAAATCTCGGGGTCATGGCCGGTAAACCTGGGTGGCGCCGCGCGGCTGTGTAGAGCATGACGAGGGGCAGAATCGAGCACATGGCGGCGCCGCCGGGGACCGGACCGGAGAGACAGGGAACCCCGCGGGACGGCGAGCACGAACCGTTCGACGCGTTCTACCGCCGCGAGTTTCCCCGGATGGTGACGCTGGCCTGCGCCGTCTCCGGCAGTTGGGTGGGCGCCGAGGACATCGCGCAGGACGCGCTGATCGAGATCCGGAACCGCTGGGACACCGTCGGCGGCTATGACAAACCCGGCGCCTGGGTGCGCAGGGTCACCATCCAACTGGCGAGCAAGCGGCTGCGCCGGGCCCGGACCGAGGCTGCCGCCTGGTTACGGCTGGCGCCGACCGAGCCGATCGCTCGCGGACCCGAGGAGGTCGAGGACGTGCTGCGGGCGATCCGCCGGCTCCCCCGCCGACAACGAGCCGCCGTGACGCTCTGCTATCTGGAAGACCGCAGTGTCCGGGAGGTTGCCGAGATTCTCGGTTGCGCCGAAGGCACGGCCAAAGCCCACCTGTACAAGGCCAGGACCGCGCTGGCCCGGATGCTGGCCGAGGAGGCCTCCTGATGAGCGTGAACCGAGAATCTCAGTTGGACGCCCGGGTCCGGACGGCCCTGCGCGACCTGGACCGGCGGGTCGAGCAGCACGTGCAGTCCGACGCGACCCGCACAGTCGGCGCACCGGCACGAATCGCCCGCGGCGGCGCCCCTCGCCGGCTGATTCCGGCCCTGGCCGGATTCGCGGTCATCGCCATGCTGATCACCATCGGCTGGCTGGCCAGCCCGACCGAGTCAACCCCGCCCGCGACGTCAACCCCGCCCGCGACCCCTTCCCCCACCGCCAGCAGCCCGACCAAACCGAACCCGCCCAGTCAGTCGACGGCCGACGCGCTGCGCGACGGGGTGCCTGCGGAGATGGCCCAGGTACCGCTGGCGAAGCGGGTGCAGCAGGCCGAGCCGATCACCAGCGCAGGAGCCACCAGGATCGCCGCGACCGAAGGCATCTGGCTGATCTCCCGGCCGGATCTGTACCTGATCGGCGCCGACGACACCGGCTGCCTGAAACGGAAGAAATCAAGCTCTGTGCGGGCCTGCTACGGCTACTCCGAGATCCTGCTGATGACCAAGGATCTCCAACAGATCGTCCGCGCTTTTCCGATCCCCACCCTGCCGGCTCAGTGGCTGGTCAGGACCCCGGACGCGGTTTACTGCGGGCGGCAGGGCGACGGCGCGATCCCGGACTCGATGGTTTGCCGGATCGACCGCTCGACGCTCCGGTTCACCGGACGAGTCTTCCCGTTCAAGGATGCGGTTGATGCTTCCACTCCGAAGACCTTCAAGCGCTGGCCCGGTGCGTGGTCGAACAACGCCCCGACCGGGACCGGTTTCGATCAGGCCACCCTGGCCGACGGCACACTGAAGATCTCCGACCACGAGGGCAAACCCACGATCACGCTCGACCCGGTCACCTTGAAACCGGTGCCCTAGAGCCGTAGAGCCTTGTGGTAAATGAGAAAGTCGCAGGGCGTGGCCAGCAGCGGGGCGAGATGCGGGAAGTCCTCGTCGATCAAACCGCTGCGGACCACGCGATAGCCGAGCCGGCCGTACCACTCGGCCAGGAAGGCCTTCGACGGGTGCGTCCATTCGCGTGGCACGAGCAGTTCCAACTGCATCGTGGTGCACCCACCGTCCCGGCTGTGCTGTTCCGCGAATCCGACTAACTGCCGCCCGATCCCGCTGCCGTGCAGAGCGGGCGCAGCGGCGAGCAGACCGAACTCACCGGTCTCGGGGTCCAGTCGATGAACCCGGACCACCCCGACGATCTGTTCCCCGAGCCTGGCAACCACGAACTGCTCGGCTCGGATGAAACCGGCGACCTCGGCCACGGTGGTCCGCCGGGCATCACCCAGCCACAGCCCTTTCTCCGCCACCTGGTAGACCCCGTTGATCAGGTCCGTCAGCGTCGCCGTGACCGCCGGATCATCGGCCGCCGCCGGACCCAGCCAGCCAAGCTCCACTCCGCGATCGTCCACCACGTCTCCCTCTCTTCCCCCTCGCCTCTTCCCCCTCGCCTCTTCTCCCTCGCCTCTTCCCCCTCGCCGAACCACCTCCAGCCGCGATCATGCACGCTTGCTCCCTCAACGGGGGCAACCGTGCATGATCGCGGGGGGAAGGGAGTTCGCTCAGGCCAGGCGCTCGACCCCGATCAGGACGGCTTCGTCAGGAGTGCCCTCGGCCGGGGCGTCGGCAGTCAGGATCTCGACCTCCTTGGCCAGGGTTTCCCGGGTGAAGAGCGGCACGAATTCCCGCGCGGCGCTCAGATACCGCTCCGGAACGGTGAGCCGCAGCCGGATCGGATCGGAGACGTGCAGGGCAGCTGCCTTGCGCTCGTCCTGGATCTGCCGGACCAGGTCGCGTGCCCAGCCCTCGGCCTCCAGTTCCGCGGTGAGCGCGGTATCCAGGACGACGAAGCCGCCACCGGGCAGAACCGCCACCGCACTGTGCCCGGAATCGTCGGCGACCACCGTCTCCAGCGTGTACTCCCCCTCGGACAGCGGCACGGCACCGCAGATCACCGAGCCGTCGTCGGCCACCGACCAGTCGCCGGCCTTGGCCGCCTTGATCACGGTCTGCACGCCCTTGCCGAGTCGAGGCCCGGCGGCTCGCGCGTTCACCGTGAGCCGCTGGGTGACCCCGACGGAAGACGCCTCAGCGGCCGCCAGCCCGAGCAGGCGGACGTCCTTGACGTTGACCTCGTCGGCGATCACCCCGGCGAACGGCTGGACGGCGGCCGGATCGTCGATCACCACGGTCAGCGACGCGAGCGGCTGCCGGACCCGCAACGACTGAGCCTTGCGCAGCCCGAGGGTCGCCGAGGCCACCGCGCGAGCCGCGTCCATCGCCGTCACCAGTTCCGGATCAGCCGGGAACTCGTCGGCCGACGGCCAGGACGTGAGGTGCACGCTGCGCTCGCCGGTCAGGCCGCGCCAGATCTCCTCGGCCGCCATCGGCAGCAACGGCGCCACCAGCCGGGAGAGCGCCTCCAACACCGTGTGCAGGGTGTCGAACGCGGCGGCGTCCTCGGTCCAGAACCGCTCCCGCGACCGGCGCACGTACCAGTTGGTCAGCACGTCGATGAACTCGCGCACGGTGGCACAGGTACCGGCGATGTCGTACTCGTCCAGCTGCTGGGTCACCGTCACGACCAGATCGTGCGTCTTGGCCAGCAGGTACCGATCGAGCACCGCGGTGGAGTCGGTGCGCGGCCGGGCCTCGTGCCCGGCCCCGCCGTTGGCGGCATTCGAGTACAGGGTGAGGAAGTAGTAGACGTTCCAGAACGGCAGCAGAACCTGCCGGACGCCGTCCCGGATGCCCTGTTCGGTGACGATCAAGTTGCCGCCCCGCAACACCGGCGACGACATCAGGAACCAGCGCATCGCGTCCGAGCCGTCCCGGTCCAGCACCTCGCGCACGTCCGGATAGTTGTTCAGGCTCTTGGACATCTTCCGACCGTCGGCGCCGAGCAGGATGCCGTGGCTGACGCAGGTATCGAACGCCGGCCGGTCGAAGAGCGCGGTGGCCAGCACGTGCAGGGTGTAGAACCAGCCGCGGGTCTGCCCGATGTACTCGACGATGAAATCGCCCGGGTAGTGGTGCTCGAACCAGTCGGCGTTCTCGAACGGGTAGTGCACCTGAGCGAACGGCATCGAACCGGACTCGAACCAGCAGTCCAGTACCTCCGGCACCCGGCGCATCATCGACCGGCCCGAGGGATCGTCCGGGTTCGGACGGGTCAGGTCGTCGACATACGGCCGGTGTAGGTCAGTCGGGCGGACACCGAAATCCCGCTCGATCTCGTCCAGCGATCCGTAGACGTCGACCCGGGGGTAGGCCGGGTCGTCAGAGGTCCAGACCGGGATCGGGGAACCCCAGTACCGGTTCCGGCTGATCGACCAGTCCCGGGCATTGGCCAGCCACTTCCCGAACGACCCGTCCTTGATGTGCTCCGGCACCCAGGTGATGCCCTGGTTCAGCTCCACCATCCGGTCCTTGATGTCCGTGACCTTGACGAACCAGGACGAGACCGCCCGGTAGATCAGCGGGTTGCCGCACCGCCAGCAATGCGGGTACGGGTGGTCATAGGTCTCCTGGCGCAGCAGAACGACACCCGGATTGACGTGCGGCGCACCGGCTTTCAGGTCAGCGATGATCGGCTTGTTGGCGTCGAAGACGTGCTGGCCGGCGTACGGCGGCACCTCGTCGGTGAACTTGCCACCGGCATCCACCGGCACCACCGGGGCGATTCCGGCGGCGTCCGTCACCGCCATGTCCTCCTCACCGAAGGCCGGGGCGATGTGCACGATGCCGGTGCCCTCGTCGGTGGTGACGTAGTCCGCCGAGAGGATCTGGTGCGCCCGCTCCCTGCCGGCGAAGAACGGGAACGGCGGGGTGTACGTCAGACCGAGCAATTCGCTGCCCTTGAGCCGACGCTGGACTCGATCGGCCGCGTCCTCCCCCAGCTCCCGGGCGAAGTGCCCGAGCCGGGACGCCGCCAGCACGAAGCGAGTGTTCTCGTGTTCGGATCCCGGTGCTCCGGTGACCACCACGTAGTCGATCGTCGGGTTGACCGCCATCGCCAGGTTGCTCGGCAGCGTCCACGGCGTCGTCGTCCAGACCAGCGCCACATCGCCGTTCTCCAACGGCATCCCGACCGTGACCGCCGGGTCCTGACGCTGCCGGTAGACATCGTCCATCCGGGTCTCGGTATTGCTCAGCGGGGTCTCGTCCCGCCAGCAGTACGCCAGCACCCGGAACCCCTCGTAGATCAGGCCCTTGTCCCAGAGCGTCTTGAACGCCCACATGACGCTTTCCATGTAGTCGAGGTCAAGCGTCTTGTAGTCGTTCTCGAAGTCCACCCACCGGGCCTGCCGGTGGACGTACTGCTCCCAGTCCTTGGTGTAGCGCAGGACGGAAGAGCGGCAGGCCTCGTTGAAGGGCGCGATGCCCATCGCCTCGATGTCGGCCTTGGATTTGAGCCCGAGCTGCTTCTCCGCCTCCACCTCGGCGGGCAGACCGTGAGTGTCCCAGCCGAAGCGGCGCTCCACCCGGCGGCCGCGCATCGTCTGGTAGCGCGGGACCAGGTCCTTGACGTACCCGGTCAGCAGGTGGCCGTAGTGCGGGAGCCCGTTGGCGAATGGCGGACCGTCGTAGAAGACGAACTCGTTGCCGCCGATCTCCCCGTCCCCGCCGTCGGCCGGGCGCGCCTCGACGCTGGCTTCGAAGGTTTTGTCCTGTGCCCAGTACTCGAGCACCTTCTCCTCGAGCTGCGGAAAGCGCGGCGTAGCCGAAACCTCGCCGCCGACCTTGGGGTACACCATCGTCTTGCGCTCCCTCGTACGTCCACACTCCGCACCGGCCGTGCCCACGGGCACGAACTGGTCCTGGTGCGAGGACGACGATGCCGGGATCTGCCCGGTCAGCGCCGCGGTACCACCTCGCTTGCCGCCGCTCGCCGCTCTCGAACGGGGAACCCCCACCCGAGAGAGGCCGCCTGGCGACCGCTCTGGTCGGCTGTAACGGGCCGCACCCGTCCGGTTCTACTGAGGACGCCGAGGCGATCCCGTTCTTCCGGAGGCTCACCGGTGATAGCCGGGTCGACGCCTGTCCGACGATGATATCTCGACTGCGGCCGACGGCCGGACTAATTAGCCGCCGGACCCGCTGTCAGCTTGTTTACCGTTAAACAAAGCTGGCTCGGTAGCATGCCCGGCAGCTGCTCGACGCTTTGGTGTGGCGAGCGAGGCGAATGAGGGAGTTGACGGGTGACCCGACCCAGAACAGACAGCTCCAGGCCGCCGACGATCTACGACGTCGCACGCCTTGCCGGGGTCTCTCATCAGACGGTCTCACGTCACCTCCGGGCCCAGCCGGGAATCAGCGAGAAGACCCGCATCAAGGTTGACGATGCGGTCCGGCAGCTGGGGTACCGGACCAACGCGGCCGCCCAAGCCCTGGCCATGAGCGGTTCCAAACGCATCGTCGCCCTCGTGCTGGAGCTGACCCAGTTCGCGCCGGCCGCGATCGTCAGGGGCGCCACCTCCGCTGCCCGCAAGGCCGGCTACGTCCTCGACGTGCTCAGCCTCGACGAGGTCGACCCCGCCTCGATCGGCCGGGCCCTCGACAACGTCGCCAAGCAGGACGTGGCCGGGGTCTTCATCGTTGGACCACGGGCCATGGTTGACGGGGAGGTGCGGACCCGGACCTTCCCGATGCCGGTCTTCTTCGAATTCGAGGACTTGGATCCGGACTCTGGCGTACCGCTCAGCCTCAACGGCCTGGGCACCGAGCTGGCGATGAACGAGCTGATCGCCTTGGGTCACACCCGGATCGGGCATGTAGGTGGTCCGCTGGGGTGGACCTCCGCAACGAACCGAGAACTCGGGTACCGGCGGGCTCTGCAGCGCGAAGGGCTACCCACCTTGCCGGTGCGCCGCGGCGACTGGTCAGCGGCGTCCGGCTACGAGATCGGGCTGTCCTGGCCGCTGGAGCTGGGCGCGACGGCCCTGTTCGTGGCCAACGACCACATGGCCTTCGGCCTGCTCAGCGCCTTGCGGGAACGTGGCGTGTCGGTGCCGGATGAGCTCAGCATCGTGGGGTTCGACGACATCCCGGAGGCGGAGTTCATGGCGCCGCCGCTCTCCACCGTGCGACTGGACTTCTTCCGCGAGGGCGAGCGCCGCTTCACCGAACTGATCGGGCAGATCCAGGGAACATCAATCGGACAGATCCAGGAAACATCGATCGAGCAGATCCCGGAAACAATGTCGGAGGCTGGCGCCGGGGAGAGCGTCGTGGAACTGATTCGACGACGATCGATCCAGGCGCTGTCGCTCGACCCGAGCATCGCACTCCCCCAAACCCCGCGTGATCTTGCACGAACTGACGCGGCCGGAACCGGTTGATGTCAGTTCGTGCAAGATCACGAGTGCGGGTTAGGTCAGGAGGTTCGGGACTTACCGAACCGGACCTTGAGCGACGTCCCGTTCTGGGCTTCGACCTTGATCGTGACACCGGCCGCGGGCAGCTTGACGCCTGCCCCCGGGGCGGTGGGGTCGAAGTAGTTCTGGGTGTCGTCGAACACCGGCTGTGCCGGTAGACCCGTGATGCGGAACGGCGTTCCGCTCGCGTGCAGGGTGAACGAGTCGGCCCGCTTCAGACTGAACGGAGCGTCGTACATCTGAATCCGGTTACGCCACACTACGCCGTCCGATCGAAGGATCGGCTTCGGGTGGCTGTCCACGGACAAGCTCAGCCCTTCGCCCGGGTGCTGGCTGACGTTGTTGTTCGTCTGCGAGGTGTCCCAGTACGTGACCAGCAGGCCCTGCTGATACGCGAAGTGCTCGACCAGATCTGGATTGGTCGGCGTGAACCCGAAGTTGTACGGCCCGGTCTTCAGGTACTTGTCGTAGGACACGTACGAGCGGTGGCCTGCGATGTAGAAGTTGTCGAACTCCTCTGTCACCGAGGCCTTGGTCCGGGTGAACCCGTCCGCCGTCCAGGCCGGGTCAAGGGTCTCCACGGTGTCGGTGAACAGCGTGCTGCCACCGGCAGTGACGGCGAGGTCATCGATGAAAAGCCCGGAGGGCAGGCTGGGGTCGGTGCCCTGAGCGGCACCGTCCGTGACGTAGGAAAAGCGGAACTTGATCGTCGTGCCGGCGTACGCCGACAGGTCGAACGTGGCCGGCACCCAGCCGGCGCTGAGCCCGTCGATCCCGTTACCCTCGCCCGCCGTGGTGATCGAGCCGGGGATCGCCGTCCAGGTGTCACCACCGGTGTTGACCTCGACGTAGGCGTAGTCGCAGGCGGTGGTGCCGCAGTCCTCGATGTTGTAGTTCGCCTGGAACGTCAGGCTTGCCGCTCCGGCCGGTAGCGTGACCTGCCGAGTGAGGGTGTTGCGCAGGTCGTCCCCGGCGCCGCTGGACCATTCGAACTCGCCGCTGGTCGGGGTCGGCAACGTGGTGGTCTTCGTCTTCTTCGGCAGCACAACCACGGCGGCCTGAGGCTTCGCGCTGTTGTACTCCTCCGGGCCGAGGGTGAGCGAACGCTTCTGCCCGGCCGTGATCGTCTCGTAGTCGAGCCAGCCGAGTTGAAGCTTCTGCCAGGCACCGATGTCACCAGGCTTCTCACCGAGCGCGTCGCCCTTGGCGCCGAGCCGGCTCTGCGCCATCAGCGTCCACCACTCGTTGTTGTTGCTCGGTCCGCCGGCGGTGTCGTAGTCGTCCGGCAGGCCGAGGTCGTGGCCGTACTCGTGGGCGAAGACGGAGAGCCCGCCGTTCTCCGGCTGGATCGTGTAGTCGCTGATCCACAGGCCGGTGTTACCGATCTGGAGCCCGCCGATCGGGAAGTTGGCCGGTCCATCGCCCTGGGAGTGGTCGAGGTAGGCGTTCCAGCGGTGACTCCAGATCGCGTCCTCACCCTGCTGCGGGTCGCCGTCGGCCTGGTCTCCGCCGGCGTGCACGACCTGGAAGTGATCGAGGTAGCCGTCCGGCTCGTTGAAGTCGCCGTCGCCGTCGTAGTCGTAGCGGTCCCACACGTCGAAGGACGCGAGGCCGGCCTTGATCTGGGCGTCGGTCTGGCCGGCTGCCTTCTTGTCGGCAACCCACTGGTTCACCGCGTCGCGGAGCAGATCCCAGACGTTGGAGCACGTGGTGTCCGGGCAGGGGAATCCGTTGGACCGGCCGTAGCGGGCCTCGTTGTAAGGCACCTTCACCCAGTCCGTGACCTGGCCGTCGACGCTGTAGCGGCCCGAGGACTGGGTTTCGTAGTAGGTCTTCAGCGAGTCGACACCCTTGCCGCTACCGAAGTAGAGGTTTCGGTAGTAATCCGGGTTGTAGTTGGCGCGCCAGACGGTCGAGTTGTCGACGCTCCGGTCGGGCTGCGGAATCGCGTTGTGCAGCGGGCCTTCGAAGGTCGTCGGCCCGGCGGTGTTCGGGTCGGTGTCCTGGTCGGGGTACGCGGCATCGCGCTGGTTGCCGAACTCGGCGAGCACGACGAAGATTTTGTCGGTCTTCTCCCGGCCAAGCTCGACGTAGCGGTCCCGATGGCCGCGACGCCCGTTGCCCTTGAGCTTGACGACCGAACTACCACCCTTGGTGGTCACTGTTGCCTCGCCGTTGAGCACCTGAGCCAGGGCTTCCTGGCGGAGCGCACGACGCTTCTCTTCGAGCGGGCTGGGGAGCTCGTCGGGGCCTGCGGCCACCGCTTTCGGGGATTCTCCCACCGGTGCCGTTGCCACCGCGGCAGAGGGTAAGGCCAGCCCCACCCCCGATGCCACCGCCAGCGACAAGACAGCTGCCATCACGTTGCGCAAACGAACCTCCGGTTGACTTCATGCCGGGAGTTCTGGCCTCAGCAGCCGACACCCGGCAGTCACAATTCCCCTAGCAGGGGACACGGAGAAGATATGGGAAATTAGGACGTCTTCCAAGCATTTACGGCCACGGATCGCTAAAGCGGCATGATTTATGTCAACGAAGCCCAAACGTGATCATCTCTTCGGCATTCGCGTGGTTGGCGTCGCGGGCAAAACAGTTCGGGCAAGATCACGACCAGAATTCTGGTCGTGATCTTGCCCGAATCGATGTCGGCTCCGGCGTCAGCCGGTCGGCAGTCCGGCCAACTGGGCTTCGAGCCGGACGATGTCGGCCTCGGCCTCGACGAATCGGCCGCGAATCTTGGCCACCACCGGCTCCGGCGCCTTACCGATGAACTGCTCATTGCCCAGCTTGGCGCTCGCCTGGTCACGTTCCTTGACGGCGGCCGTCAGATCTTTCTGCAGCCGCTTGCGCTCAGCGGCCACGTCGATCGCACCGGACAGATCCAGTTCGACGGTGGCCCCACCGAGCACCACGGTGACGGACGGCGCGAAATCGGCTGCGGCGTCGTCCAACCGAGCCAGCGATCGAAGCGTCGCCTCCTGCCCGAGCAGACCGGACGCCTCGAGGCCGGCCAGCCGGGCCGGCACCCGCAGCGAGGGCCGAACCCCCTGCTCCGCGCGGAACCGGCGGATCTCGGTGATCAACCGTTGCAGCGCGAACACCTCGGCCTCCGCGGCCGGATCGCTGGACAGCACGGCCCGGTCCGGGTCACCGGCCGGCCAGGCGGCAATCACCAGCGACTCCCCAGGCTTGCCGATCTCACCGACACTGCCGTTGAGCGCGGTCCACAGTGACTCGGTGACGAAAGGCGCCACCGGGTGCAGCAGTCGAAGGATGACGTCGAGCACCTCGCCGAGCACCCGTCGGGTGACCTCGGCCGGGCGCCCGCCTTCGGCCAGCGGCAGCTTCGCCAATTCCAGATACCAGTCGCAGACCTCGTCCCAGACGAAGTGGTACAGCGCCTCGGTGGTCTTGGCGAACTGGTAGTCCTCGTAACCGGCGTCCACCTGCTCGGTGACCGTCTTCAGCCGGGACAGGATCCAGCGGTCGATGACGGAGAGCTCATCGGCCTCCGGGAGCGGCCCGTCCACGGTGGCGCCGTTCAGCAGGGCGAAGCGGGTGGCGTTCCAGAGCTTGGTGCAGAAGTTGCGACCGGCCTGCACCCATTCCTCACCGATCGGGACGTCGGTACCCGGGTTCGCGCCGCGCGCCAGAGTGAACCGGAGCGCGTCCGCGCCGTAGGTGTCGAGCCAGTCCATCGGGTCGACGACGTTGCCGAACGACTTCGACATCTTCTTGCCGTTCTGGTCACGCACCATCCCGTGCAGCACGATCACCGGGAAGGGCGGCGTCCCGCCGTTCGCGTAGGTGCCGAACATCATCATCCGGGCGACCCAGAAGAAGAGAATGTCGTAGCCGGTGACCAGCGCGCTGTTCGGGTAATAGCGGGCCAGATCGACAGTCTGCTCCGGCCAGCCCAGCGTGGAGAACGGGAAGAGGGCACTGGAGAACCAGGTGTCCAGCACATCCTGGTCCTGCGTCCAGCCTTCACCGGGTAGCTCGTCGTCCGGGCCGACGCAGAGCGTCTCGCCCTCCGGGCCGTACCAGACCGGGATCCGGTGCCCCCACCAGAGCTGCCGGGAAATGCACCAGTCGTGCATGTTGTCCACCCAGGCGAACCAGCGCGGCTCCAGATCCTGGGGGTGGATCTTCACCCGGCCATCGCGGACGGCATCTCCGGAGGCCTTCGCCAGCGGCTCCACGTTGACGAACCATTGCAGGCTGAGCCGGGGCTCGATGACATCGTGGCTGCGCGAGCAGTGCCCGACCGAGTGCAGGTACGGCCGCTTCTGCGCGCCCACCCGGCCCTGCTCGGCGAGCGCCTCCCGGACGGCGACCCGGGCCTCGAACCGGTCCATCCCGTCGAACCGCGTACCCGTCCCGGTGATCGTGGCTTCCGGCGTCATGATCGTGATCGCCGGCAGGTTGTGCCGGCGACCGATCTCGAAGTCGTTCGGGTCGTGCGCCGGCGTCACCTTGACCGCTCCGGTGCCGAATTCCGGATCGACGTGCTCGTCCGCCACCACCGGAATCATCCGACCGGTCAGCGGCAATTCGATCTGCCGACCGATCAGGTGCTGATAACGCTTGTCGGTGGGGTGGACGGCGATCCCGGTGTCTCCGAGCATCGTCTCGACCCGGGTGGTGGCCACCACGATCCGGTCTTCGCCCTCGCCGTAGATCAACTCGACGAGTTCGCCCTCGTCGTCTTGGTGCTCCACCTCGATGTCGCTGAGCGCGGTGAGGCAGCGCGGACACCAGTTGATGATTCGCTCAGCCCGGTAGATCAGGCCGTCGTCGTAGAGCTTCTTGAAGATCGTCTGAACCGACTGGGACAGCCCGGCGTCCATCGTGAACCGCTCGCGGGTCCAGTCCACGCCGTCGCCGAGTCGGCGCATCTGGTCGAGGATGGCGCCGCCGGACTCTTCCTTCCACTCCCAGACCTTCGCCACGAACGCTTCGCGGCCGAGGTCGTGCCGGGTCTTGCCGAGCGTCCGCAGCTGCTTCTCGACGACGTTCTGGGTGGCGATGCCGGCGTGGTCCATGCCGGGGATCCAGACCGCGTCGTAGCCCTGCATGCGACGGCGGCGCACCAGCGCATCGATCAGGGTGTGCTCGAAGGCGTGGCCGAGATGCAGGTTGCCGGTGACGTTCGGCGGCGGGATGACGACAGCGAAAGGCTTCTTACCGGAGTCCGGGTGAGCCTCGAAGTAGCCGCGTTCGACCCACCGCGCGTAGAGCGGGCCCTCTACGACCGACGGCACGAACTGGGCCGGCAGGTCGGTGGTCGGGCGCGGTGAGTCGTCTCCAGTGCTGGAAACGGCTGTCAAGGTCTCGGACATGGCTGTAATTCTACGGAACCAGCGACCGGGTATTGACCAGCTGTACCGCCCGGGAGGACTCGCCCGGGTAATCGAGCATCTGCGCGGCGAAATCCCGACTGACTCCTCCCGTGCGGTACGCCGCAAACTTCCGAAGCCCCCGCCGAATCGGCAGGGGCTCCGGAAGTTGAAAATCAGGCGGACTTGTCGCGCCGCTCCCTGGGCTTGCGCGCCGCGACTTCGCGCGGGATCAGCGTCGGGTTCACGTTGGTGAGCACGACCTCGCGGTTGACCACGCAGCGGGCTACGTCGTCCCGGCTCGGAACGTCGAACATCACCGGGAGTAGCACCTCCTCGACGATCGCCCGCAGGCCCCGAGCACCGGTGCCGCGCAGGATCGCCTGTTCGGCGATGGCCCCGAGCGCGTCCTCGGTGAACTCGAGCTCCACGCCGTCGATCTCGAACATCCGCTGGTACTGCTTGACCAGCGCATTCTTCGGACGGGTGAGAATCCGGACGAGAGCCTCACGGTCCAGGTTGGAGACCGTGGTGATCACCGGAAGCCGGCCGATGAATTCCGGGATCAACCCGAACTTCAGCAGGTCCTCGGGCATCACGTCGGCGTACGAGTCGCCGTCCGCCTTCTTGGTGTGCAGCGGAGCGCCGAACCCGATCCCGCGCTTGCCCACCCGGGACTGGATGATCTGGTCCAGACCGGCGAAGGCACCGCCCACGATGAACAGCACGTTCGTCGTGTCGATCTGGATGAATTCCTGGTGCGGGTGCTTTCGGCCGCCCTGCGGTGGGACCGAAGCGGTAGTGCCTTCAAGAATCTTCAGCAGAGCCTGCTGAACACCCTCGCCGGAGACATCCCGCGTGATTGACGGGTTCTCCGACTTCCGGGCGATCTTGTCGACCTCGTCGATGTAAATGATCCCGGTTTCGGCCTTCTTGACGTCGTAATCCGCTGCCTGGATGAGCTTCAGCAGGATGTTCTCGACGTCCTCCCCGACGTACCCGGCCTCGGTGAGGGCGGTTGCGTCGGCGATCGCGAACGGCACATTCAGCATCTTCGCCAGAGTTTGCGCGAGATACGTCTTGCCGCACCCGGTCGGGCCGATCAACAGAATGTTCGACTTGGCGATCTCGACGGGCTCTTCGTTCCGTCGACCAGGCTCACCGGCCTGAATCCGCTTGTAGTGGTTGTAGACGGCAACGGCGAGAGATTTCTTCGCCGGTGTCTGCCCAACCACGTACTGCTCGAGGAAGTCGAAGATCTCCTTCGGCTTCGGCAGCTCGACGAGCCCCAGCTCGCTGGCTTCGGCGAGCTCCTCTTCGATGATCTCGTTACAGAGGTCGATGCATTCGTCGCAGATGTAGACGCCGGGCCCGGCGATGAGCTTCTTGACCTGTTTCTGGCTCTTGCCGCAGAACGAGCACTTCAGCAGGTCGCCACCGTCTCCGATGCGTGCCACGCGCAGTCCTTCCTCCGGGGGGCCACTGCTGTTCGCCCGTCGGCGTTCAACCGGCCCCAAGACCATTCAACGCCACTCGGGTAGCCGCTGTCAGCGGCTACCCCCGAGCAGTCGGCAGACAGTTGATTAGTCAGGACCCCGATGGGGAGACTTCGACCGCCGTGTTCGCCTTACGACCTTCTAGTACCTGGTCCACTAGACCGTACTCGAGAGCCATCGGCGCAGTAAGGATCTTGTCCCGCTCGATATCCTTTTTAACCATTTCTACGCTTCGATTTGAGTGAAGCGCGATCGTATCCTCCAGCCAAGTGCGCATCCGGAGTACTTCATTCGCCTGGATCTCGATGTCCGATGCCTGGCCGTACTCGCCACCGGACATCGACGGCTGGTGAATCAGCACCCTCGCGTTCGGCAGAGCCAGCCGCTTGCCCTTCGTTCCGGCGGCCAGGAGCACTGCGGCGGCCGAAGCCGCCTGCCCCAGGCAGACCGTCTGAATGTCCGGCTTCACGTACTGCATCGTGTCGTAGATCGCCGTCAATGCGGTGAACGACCCGCCCGGCGAGTTGATGTACAGCGTGATGTCGCGATCCGGGTCCTGGCTTTCCAGCACGAGCAGCTGAGCCATCACGTCATCGGCGGACGCGTCGTCCACCTGGACGCCGAGGAAGATGATCCGGTCCTCGAAGAGCTTGGTGTAGGGGTCCATCCGCTTGAAGCCGTACGCGGTGCGCTCCTCGAAGTTCGGGAGCACGTAGCGACTACTGGGGGCCGAGGCGCCGCCGCTGGCGGAACGCCCGGAACCCGGGAGGGCGAAACCTCCGTGGAACGTGGGGAGAGTCATCGGGTCACTCCTGTTTGCCGGGTGGGGCGAGAGATTCGAAGCGAGTGGGATGGGTGAATCACGCGCCGGTACCGCCGCCGCCGGTGACGTCACCGGCCGCGCGGACCACGTGGTCGACGATGCCGTACTCCTCCGCCTGAGCGGCGGTGAACCAGCGGTCACGGTCGGAGTCGGCCTCGATGGTCTCTACCGACTGCCCGGTCTGCTCGGCGATCAGCTCGGCCATCTGCCGCTTGATGTGCAGGATCTGCTCGGCCTGGATCCGGATGTCGGTCGCGGAACCGCCGATCCCACCGAGCGGCTGGTGCATCATGATCCGCGCGTGCGGCAGGGCGTAACGCTTGCCCTTGGCACCGGCGGTGAGCAGGAACTGCCCCATTGAGGCGGCCAGACCAAGCGTCAGAGTGGCGACGTCGCAGGAGATGAACTGCATCGTGTCGTAGATCGCCATGCCGGCCGTGACCGAACCACCAGGCGAGTTGATGTAGAGGAAAATGTCCTTATTCGGGTCCTCGGCTGCCAGCAGCAGCATCTGGGCGCAGATGACGTTTGCATTGTCATCGCGCACCTCGGATCCCAGGAAGATGATCCGGTCCTTGAGGAGACGGTTGTAGATGTGCTCGTCGTAACCCATTCCCGGCGACGCGGCAGCGCGCACGGTCGACGGGCCGAACGAGTCGCCAGCCGACGGGTAGTCACCTGGCACGATCAGTTGGCTCACGCTTTCGCTCCCCAGTGTGTTCGCGAGGTGTTCGCTCTCTTGCCCCGACAATCGGGACGCTCCGGATGGGCCACCCGGTGCATCGACAGTAACGCGCAGCACGCCCGGTGATCCTCCCCTACCGACCGTTGTTCGCTCTGGGCGCATCGGAGCGGGCGCTCGCGGGCCAAGTTGAACCAAACGAGCTCACCGGCCGTACCAGGACGGCAGGAAAACGATCCTGCGTCCCAGATGCGGCCGGTGAGCAACGCGTGGGCCCGAATCAGAACGTGGGCAGCGCCGTCGGGTCTGAGGCGGCCGGACGCTGCGGCTGCTCGGTGGACTCGTCCTCGTCGGCAACTTCGCCGTCGATGACCTCGTCGCTCGGGGCCTCCTCGGACTGCGGGAACAGCGACTTCAGGTCGATGGTCTCGCCGGCCTCGTCCTTGACGACGGCGCGCTCCAGCACCTGCGCCAGGCCCTTGCGGCGGCCGACCTCGGCCACCATCTGCGGCACCTGTCCGGCTTCGTCCACAGCCTTGATGAACTCGTTCGGCTCCATCCGGTACTGCTGGGCGCTGGCCAGCAGGTACTCGATCAGCTCCTGCTGACCGACGGCCACCTGCTCCTGCTCGGCGATCGCATCGAGCAGCAACTGGGCCTTGAAAGCCTTGCGGGCCTCCTCAGCGACCTCAACGCCGTGCTCGTCGTCCTCGGCCTTGCCCTCGTTCTCCAGGTGCTGCTTGACCTCTTGCTTGATCAGGCCTTCGGGCACCGGGATCTCGACGGCCTCCAGGAGGGTGTCGAGCAGGCGCTCGCGGGCCTGGATGCCCTGCTGGTAGCGGGCGGTCTGCTCGGCCTGCTCGCGCAGGCTCTCCTTCAGCTCGTCCAGGGTGTCGAACTCGCTCGCCAGCTGGGCGAACTCGTCGTCCGCGTCGGGCAGCGTGCGCTCCTTGACCGACTGGACGGTGATCGTGACCAGCGAGTCCTCGCCGGCCCGCTCGCCACCGGCCAGCGCCGAGGTGAAGGTGGTGGTCTCACCGGCGCTCAGACCGGGCAGGACGTCGTCCATCCCGGCGAGCATCTCGCCCGAGCCGACCCGGTAGGAGATGCCCTTGACGCTGTCGATCTCCTCGCCGTCGATCGTGGCGCCGAGGTCGATGCTGAGGAAGTCGCCGTCCGCGGCCGGGCGATCCACCACGGTCAGGCTGCCGAACCGCTCGCGAAGCGTGTCCAACTGCTCGTTGACCTGCTCGTCGCCGACGACCAGGTTGTCGACGGTGACCTCGACGGCGTCCAGGTCGGGCAGGGTGAACTCGGGACGGACGTCGACCTCGGCGGTGAACTTCAGCTCGCCACCCGTGGTGGGGTCCGGAACCGCAGTGACGTCGACCTCGGGCTGGCCGAGCGGCCGCACCTCGGACTCCTCAATCGCCTGCCGGTAGAACCCGGGAAGGGAGCTGTTGACCGCCTCCTCGATCACCGCACCGCGGCCGAACCGCTGGTCGATGATCCGGGGCGGAACCTTGCCCTTACGGAAGCCGGGGACCGTGACCTGGCTGCCGATCGTCTTGTACGCGGCATCCAGACTGGGCTTGAGCTCGTCGTAGGGCACCTCGACGGTCAGCTTGACCCGGGTCGGGTTGAGGGTCTCGACGGCGCTCTTCACGACGGTGCTTCTCCTGGCGTGGGCAACTGAGGGACTGTTCTGACGGGCTGCACTGCTTGACTGGCTGCGACAAACGCTGCGGCAAAACAGCGTTATAGCCGCTGCCATCGTAGCCGTGCGCGCCGGTCCCGCAGGACGGACGGCGCGAACGCGCTACGACGTGGTCGGGGTACCCGGATTCGAACCGGGGGCCTTCCGCTCCCAAAGCGGACGCGCTACCAAGCTGCGCCACACCCCGTGATGCCCCATGGCCGCTACGAACCACCGGGCAACAGGCAGTAGGGTACTTCAGTACGGACGGCGCGATCGCCGGTTGGGTCATCCAGCCATCGATCGGGCAGTGTCGTGCGGGTGTAGCTCAATGGTAGAGCCCCAGCCTTCCAAGCTGGTCATGCCGGTTCGATCCCGGTCACCCGCTCTCGGTATGGCAAGAGGGTCCAGACATGTTCTTCGTCTGGGCCCTCTTGCCATACCGGTTACTGGTCCGGGATCGGGAGGAGGCCGTTTAACGGCCGACGGACCCGGTCACCCGCTCTCGGTATGGCAAGAGGGCCCAGACGAATTCTTCGTCTGGGCCCTCTTGCCATACCGGTTACTGGTCCGGGATCGGGAGGAGGCCGTTCAACGGCCGACGGACCCGGTCACCCGCTCTCGCGCAATGCGCCTCTCACCTGCAGTGCTGCGGGTCTGGGTGGCTTATTGGATCGCCTGTGGGATCTCGGGCCATTGGGCAGGCAGTTTTGCTGGGCTCCCGATCACGGATGGTGACGTCCGCCCTCTCGCACAATTCCCAGACGTGTTAGCGGTATTCGGGGTTGGGGAAGTCGAAGCGGCAGCCGGCATCCCAGGCCGAGCGCTGATTACCGTGGGCGGGGATCCCTCCGGTCTGCTTGAGCAGGGCCGCCAGGTGCATCAGGTTCCAGGTGGCGAAGGTGGTGTTGCGGTTGGTGAAGTCGTTGTCCAGTCCGATCGCGGTTCCGTCCTCGCGAAGGTCGCCGTAGCTCGGTCCGGGACCGGCCTCGCCGATCCAGCCGGCGTCGGCCTGTGGGGGGATGCTGTAGCCCAGGTGCTGCAGGCTGTAGAGGATGTTCATCGCGCAGTGCTTGACGCCGTCCTCGTTGCCGGTGATCAGGCAGCCGCCGACCCGTCCGTAGTACGCGTATTGGCCGCTCTCGTTGAGCAAATGCGAGCAGGCGTACAGCCGCTCGATCACTTGCTTGGTGACCGAACTGTTGTCCCCGAGCCAGATCGGGCCGGCGATCACCAGGATGTCCGCCGCCAGCACCTGCTGGTAAATCCGCGGCCAGTCGTCGGTAGCCCAGCCGTGCTCGGTCATGTCCGGCCACACCCCGATGGCGATGTCGTGGTCGATGGCACGGATCACGTCGACGCTGACTCCCTGCGCCTCCATGATCTTGCGGCTGATGTCGATCAAGAGGTCGGTGTGGCTGGGTTCCGGGGACCGCGTCAGTGTGCAGTTGATGAACAGCGCCCGCAGATCGTCGTACCGGCGCTCGGGGGACGCGGACGGGGTCGACTCGGTGGCGATATCGGACATGGTGGGCTCCATTCGTGAGGGGCATGCAGGGACGTCGACCGGCAGTCTCCGCAGCTGTCTGCGCGTTACACGCGAGCGGCGACGAACTGACGTGAAACGCTCGACACCCACCGCGAGACATCACTTCATGCCCGTGCAGACCCTCGCGTTGTGTAGCCAGCCATGAGCCTCACGGCGGTATCCTCACCGCGACCGGGCATCGTGATGCCTGCTGTTCGCCCGGTCCCAGTGCGGGTCAGGCACCTGGCTCCGGTAGGACGTGGGGAGGGAACCGGAGGCATGAGCGATCGTGCCGACGACGCCGTCCTGCACGCTCTGCGAACTGGTGACGCCGAGGCGTTCGCCCGGGTCGTGAACGATTGGTCCCCCGCGATGATCGGACGGGCCCGGGCATACGTGTCCACTCGCGCCTCCGCCGAGGACGTCGTGCAGGACACCTGGCTCGCCGTGATCCGCGGCCTTGACCGCTTCGAAGCGCGCTCCACGCTGCGGACCTGGGTGTTCCGGATCCTGGTGAACATCGCCAAGACCCGCGGAGTTCGGGAGGCGCGAGTCGTCCCGGTCGCTTCGATGGACCCGGACGCCGAGGCGGGACCGACTATCGACCCGGCCCGGTTCCGCGGGCCGGACGACCCCTGGCCACGCCATTGGCTCGATGAAGGCGCGCCGCACCATTGGCATACCGGCACCGAGGACGCGGCGCAGGCGGCAATCTCCCGGGAGGTCCAGGACCTGGTGGCCGCGGCCCTCGAAGCCCTGCCGCCGCGCCAGCGGGAGGTCGTCAGCCTTCGCGACGTCCACGACCTGACCTCCGACGAGGTCTGCGAGACCCTCGGGCTGAGCGCCGCCAACCAGCGCGTCCTGCTACACCGCGGTCGCGCCAAAGTCCGCGCCGCACTGGAGAACTACTACCACGGAACGTCCGAGAGGAGGCAGCCGTGACCGACAACCACGACCCCGATGACGTCGAGGACGTGCCCTGCCAGGACATCGTGGAACTGGTCACCGACTACCTGGAAGGCACCCTCGACCCGGTCACCACAGCCGCCGTCGAGGCCCACCTGGCCGGGTGCGATGCCTGCCGGATCTACCTCGAGCAGTTCCGCGAGACGATCGCGCTGCTCGGGCACGTTCCGGCCGACACGCTCAGCGCCCAGGCGCAGGCCGGCCTGATCGACGCCTTCCGCGCCTTCAGCATCAAGGGGCGCCCGTCCGACCGCGACCCCTGACCACCTGGTTCAGGGAATCCCCCCACCGGCCGCTCCACGAAGCCGACCTGGCCGACCCGCTGGCCCGGGGTTGGTGCCGTAGCGGACCGTAGCCGGTCCGGCTCAGGGCAACGATGAGAACGAACGCCCCGGCCGCGGCGTAGGCCATCCCCGGGACGAGCGGGAGCCGGGTGCCCGCGTAGGCCAGGTACCCGGCCACCGCCACAGCCAGCCATTCCAGACGACCGGCCAGCACCGCGAGCGCTACCAGTGGCAGGCAATACCAGGGATAGGCGGGCGTCGCGATCAGCACTGCGCCGCCGAACAGCCAGACCGCGGTCCGCTCCGGGCGCATCAGATCGCAGCGCCCGAGGGCATACAGGGCGATGGCGGCACCCAGCAGCACCGCCACCGGTTGTTGAGCCGACCCTGGCACGACCAGGGCGAGCACCCGGTATCGGCCGCCGTCTGAAAATCCCTCCTCGCTGAGATAACCGGGAAGGTAGCCCAGCACCAGCGAGCCCACGGCAAGCAGGTGCGGCAGGTAGGTCAGGCCAAAGCTGACCAGTGCCGTCACCGGAACGGCAAGTTGGCGCGGCCCGCCGCCGTTGCGCCGCCGAAGCACAGTCACGGCCGGCAGCAGGAGCAAAGGGATGATCTTGGTGGCGGCGGCAAGGCCGAGCAAAAGTCCACCCAGGAGCCGTTGGTGGGCAGGTCTTTTCCCGTTCCGGCCGAGCGCCGCGAAGGACCCGACCATCAGGACGGCCGCCAGGATGTCGACGTGAGCTCCATTGCCGGTCTCCAGCACCACCACTGGGCACCAACCCCACCACAGCGCCTGCGCCGGATCGTTGCCGCGACTTCCGAGCAGCAGCCCCAGCCCCAGCGTCAGGCCGATCGCCAGCAGCGCGGCCGCCAGTTGAAGCCCTTGAGTACCCCGCGACCAAGGAGTCACCGCTGCTACCGCGGCAAACCAGGCCTGAGCCACTGGCGGGTAGATGGTGGGCACCCGGGGTCGGTTGATCCGGGTCCGCGGGTCGTTCCGGGCCAACTGGAGGATGTCGGCGCGCTCCTGCGGAAGCCGGTCCAGGGTACGGACGCCGCTGGCCTGCGACGGTCCGAGCCCGGGGAACAGCAACGGGTCCCGCAGTTTCGCCAGGCGATCGTCGAGAGGGACATATCGGTACGGCGAGACGCCGGACTGCTGTACCCGCCCGTCCCAGACATATCGATAGGCATCCGAACTAGACTGCGGGGCAACCAGAATTCCAGGTAGCTGGCACCCGGCGGCGATCAGAACGACAAGGGTCAGCCGTCGCCGGCTTCGTCCCGGGCTGGTTCCCGGCCGAGAGCTGACTGTGGTGGCGGGGACCGGCGTGGGCAGCATCCTCCGGTGCAACGCCATCCGGGCGGACAACCCGAATATCGTCCAGACACCGAGCACGACGACGGCGAGTCGACCGCGATGTCCGTCCAGGTCGCCGGTCCGGGAAACGACGGCATAGCTGGCGACGCAAACCAGGCCGGCGGCGACGATCGGCCACTCGTCCCGGTACCGAGTGGGCTCGCCCGGCTGCCGGGCCTCCGATCGCATGTCCCCACCCTGCCCTGCTATTCCTGCCCGGACGGCGGTTAGCGGCCTGCCGTTAGCCGCTCGTAAGCACCGCGACCGACTCCAGAAGGGGTGTGGCTGCCTACCGTCGAACCATGGCCACACCTCTGACGACGTCCGGGCCCCGACTGCGGATGCCCGCCGAGACGGACTTTCATTCCCCGTTGCACGATGATCGGGTGGTTGCCCGGATCGGGGCATGGCTCGGCCTGAGCCTGAGCATCTGCTTCCTCACCGGGCTATTCAGCCACTACCAGCAGCATCCGGTGGGCTGGCTACCGCTGGGCCCGAACCCGACCTGGGGCTACCGGGTGACCCAGGGCCTGCACATCGTGACCGGCACCTCGATCGTGCCGCTGCTGCTGGCCAAGCTGTACTCGGTCTACCCGAGGTTGTTCCGGCCGCCTCAGCGAAGTCTCAAGTACCTGCTGGAGAAGCTGAGTATCGCCGTGCTGATCGCGGCCACGTCGTTTCAACTGATCACTGGGCTGATGAACGTGGCTCAATGGTACCCATGGGGTTTCGGGTTCACCGGTGCTCACCACGCGGCGGCCTGGCTGGTGATCGGTGGCCTCCTCGTGCACATCGCGGTGAAGTTGCCCCTCATTCGATCGGCCCTGGCTGCGGCATTACCGGACGGCGTCGCGCCACCCCGGTACGGGTTCGACCCGGACGGCGCGACCCGGCGTGGCTTCCTGATCGCGGTGGGCGCTGTCACCGGGGGAATCGTCGTGCTGACGGCCGGGCAGACGGTCGCTCCGTTGCGCCGGCTGGCCCTGCTGGCGCCGAGGCGGCCCGATGTCGGCCCGCAAGGTCTGCCGATCAACCGGACGGCGAGCGCCGCGGGGGTGACCGCGGCCGTGACCGGAGCGAGCTGGCGACTGGAACTGGCCGGACCGACCGGCACACGTTCCCTGAGCCTGGCCGATCTCGCCGCCCTGGGCCAGCATCGGGTCGAGTTGCCGATCGCCTGCGTGGAGGGATGGAGCGCGCAGGCCAGGTGGACCGGCGTCCGAATCCGTGACCTGGTCCAGAGCGTGGGTGGTGACGATCGCAGCGCCGTGCGGGTCGAATCCCTGGAGACGTCCGGTGGATACCGGGTCAGCACGCTGCCCGCCACCTTCGCCAACGACTCGCGCACCCTGCTGGCGACCGGCCTCAACGGCGGCGTCCTGCATCTGGACCATGGCTATCCGGCCCGGCTGATTGCCCCCAACCGGCCGGGTGTGTTGCAGACCAAATGGATTCACCGGCTGACCGTGCTCACCGAGGGGGCAGCGTGACCCTCGAAACGGTGACCCGGGGTGCGTTGCTCGGAGTGGGCGCGGCGGGATTGGCCAGAGGTTGCTACCTGGTGCTTTTCGAGCTTCCGCCGAAAGCGTGGATTCCGATGCTGATCTGGCTGGCCGCCGGGGTGGTGGTGCACGATGCACTTCTCGCCCCCTTGTCATTGCTGCTCGGCCGGATCCTGGTTCGGACGATCGGGCGTCCGGTGGCTATCCGGGTGACCGGGAATGCCTTGCGCGGTGCCTGGCTCGGATTCGGAACCGTACTGCTGGTCGGCATTCCCCTCCTCGTTGGCGCCGGCCGGCGGCACAATTGGACGGTGATCCCAGGCCGTCCGGTACTCAACCTGTTCCTCAGCCTGGCCCTGGTCATCATCGGCACCGCGCTGGTAATCCTCCGAAACCTCTTCACCGTCACCGCTGACCCGAAACCGGTCGCCGAGTCAGCTGGGTGAAACCCGGTCACCTCCTGCTGTCGGTTCAGCAGCGAACGGCCATGCACCAACAGCCAGCGTCAGCACCTGCCATGGAGTCCGAGGGATTTGCGGCACCCGGTTGGTTCGGTGGCGTCGGGGTTCAGGGACGTGGTCATCGGGTCAGGACCCGGCTCATGTCCCGGACAGCGCGGGCCGCGCCCAGCGGCGTGCCGGTCACCTTGGACCGACCCAGCCGGGGCCGGTAGTCAGCCTGCACCTCGACGATCCGCCAGCCGGCATCGGCGGCCCGCACCACGGTCTCCAACGGGTATCCCGACCGCCGGTCCTGCACCTCGAGTTCCAGCAGTCGCTCTCGTCGACCTGCGCGCATCGGACCGAGGTCGCGCAGCCGCAGGCCGGATCTCCGGTTGATCCGTCGGGCCAGTTCGCGATTGGCCAACTGCAGGTGCCAGGGCCAGGCCCGCGAGCCGGTCGGACGGCGGGCCGCCAGTACCAGGTCGGCGTCCCCGCTGCGTACCGGGTCAACCACGCGGTGCAGTTGGGCCGGGTCCAGGCTGCCGTCGGCGTCGAGGAAGGCCACAATCTCCGCGTCACAGGCGAGCAGCCCGGCGTGGCAGGCCGCCCCGAATCCGCGTCGGGCTTCATGGATCACGTGAGCCCCGGCATCGACGGCGATCCGCACCGAATCGTCGGTACTGCCGTTGTCCACCACCACCGCCCGCCAGCCGACCGGGATCCGGGCCAGCACCCAGGGCAAGGCGGCCGCCTCGTTCAGGCAGGGAAGGACGACGTCAACTCTCATGTCTCCAGACGCTAGATGCCCCGATCCCCGGGTGGCGGACCTGAATGATGACGGCTCCCTTACGGCGTCCCCGGATGGGCCTCGATCGCCCAATCTCTCCATCGGAAGCTCAGAGTCGCATCGGGGCATCGGCGAAGGCGCGGACGCCGTCCATCAAGGACACCCGCGCTCGCCAGCCCAGTTCGCGTGCGGCCCGCTCGGACGACGCCGTGACATGCCGGACATCGCCGAGCCGGTAGCCACCGGTGACCACGGGAGGTGGCCCGCCCATGGTCGCGGCGAGCAGGGTGGCCAGCTCACCGATTGTCCCGACACGGCCACTGCCGATGTTGTAGGCGCGAACGGCCGGGATCGGCTCTCGCGGGGTCAGCGCCGCGACCACGGCCCGGGCCACGTCGGTGACCTCGACGAAATCTCGCCGCTGCTTGCCGTCCTCCAGCACCGTGGGCGCCGCACCCCGTTCCAGCGCCGACCGGAAGATCGCTGCGACCCCGGCATACGGGGTGTCGCGGGGCATCCCCGGTCCGTAGACGTTGTGGAACCGCAGTGCCGCGACGGTGCCGCCCGTCTCTCGGGCCCAGACCGCGCAGAGGTGTTCCTGATGAAGTTTCGTCGCGGCGTAGCCGTTGCGCGGATCAAGTGCGGCGTCCTCACTGACCAGGCCCGGTGACAACGCCTGCCCGCAGACCGGACAGGGCGGTTCGAAATGGCCCGACAACAGATCACTTTCCAGTCTAGGCGCGGGCACTACCGGTCCGTGCTCGGCACAGGCGTAGGCGCCCTCGCCATAGACCACCATCGAGCCGGCCAGCACCAGCCGGCCAATGCCCGCCCGGGCCATCGCTCGCAGCAACACCGCGGTTCCCAGGTCATTACTGGAGACATAGTCCTCCAGGTCATCGAGATCGACTCCCAGCCCCACCTTCGCCGCGAGATGCACGACGGCATCGACACCGACCACAGCCGCGGTCACCGCTTCGTGATCGCGAATGTCGGCGACGATCAGCGGGCCGGACGAAGGCCCGAACCGCGCGGACCCGCGATGGAGCCCCGAGCGAGGAACATCGCCGGCGTGGACATCGGCCCGGAACGAGTCGATGATCACCGACTGATGACCGGCCCGATCCAGTTCCTGGATGACGGCCGACCCGATGAAACCGGCGCCGCCGGTGACGAGAACCCGCATCCCCTCACCGTGTCATACCGCCGCTGCGCAGAAGCGTTTTCGCAGGCGGGCCGGCCCAGACGTCAGCCTTTCGTAATCTGGCCCGCTCTCCCGGGCAAGCCCATCACGAAGATGGTGCGGTTTCGCGTCAAACACCAGCAGGGCGGTGGTCCGCCAAAGAATCGGCCGACCCACCGCCCTGCTGGAGGGGGTGCAACGTCACCAGACGACGAGGCCCTCCATGCCCGAGCCGTCGGCGAAGACTGGCAGCCCTTCGTCCAAAGTCGTCACCAGCGTCAGGGAGCCATCGACGCCTACCCGGAAACCCTCGATGGTTCCGGCCAGCGTGTTCTGCACATAGAGCAGTTCGCCGTCGGCCGTGGCTGCCAGGTCGATCGGACCGGCCCCCGGCGCCTCAGCGTCAGGCGCCTCAGCGTCAGGCGCCTCCGTGGCAGGCGCCTCCGTGGCGGGCGCCTCCGTGGCGGGCGCCTCCGTGGCGGGCGCCTCAGCGTCAGGCGCCTCCGTGGCAGGCACCTCCGTGGCAGGCGCCTCAGCCTCAGGCATCTCGGTGGCAGGCATCTCGGTGGCGGCAGCGGCAGCGGCAGCCGCAGCGACCTCGGCCACAGCGGCGTCACCGCCAGCGTTGGCGATCACCCCGTTCTTGCCCTTGATGGTTACCTTGCCCTGGGCGTCGACCGTGTACAGGCTGATGGTGGAACTGCCGGGATTGGTGCCGTAGAAGAAGTTCCCAGCCCGGGCGATCCAGCACAGGACCTGCTGGCCGGACTCAACCGACGGCGTGATGACGTCGAGCGTGCCGTCGTCCTCAAGAGCGTACGAGGTCACGCCGGATTTCCCCGCCTCGGTCATGAGCAGATGGCCACCCTGGTCGAAAACGAACGAGAACGGGACGGCACCGATCGACTTGTTCGACACCGCCTCGGCCGAAAGCCTGCCGCTGTGGCCAACGCCGAACACCTCGATGGTGTTCGCGCTCTTTGTGGTGACCAGCAGATGCTTGCCGTCAGGACTGAAGCCGACCTGCGGGGGCGAATCGGTGAACAACGGGACGGCGTCGTTGGTGACGCCGATCTCCCGGGTCGAGTGGCTCAGGCGCTTCAGCCCACGGCGGGTCATCCGGAATCCGGTCACGTTCGTCTCACCGCCGGCGTTCAGCACGTACACGGTCTTACCCGACACCGCGATACTGCTGGGGAAGTCGCCCCCCGAACTCACCGTGTGCCGATTGGTGAGTCTTCCGCCGCGGACCCGGAACGTGGTGACCGAGTTGCTGCCCGCATTGACCGCGATCATCAGCTTGTGAGCGCGGTCGAAGACCAGCGACTCCTGCGAGGCGAGCGGATCGAACGGGTTGTCCGTCTGGGATCCCCCACGGCCGCCGGTCCGGAAATCCCCGGCCGGAGTCAACGACCCGTCCACGGCTCGGTTGAAGGCCAGGATGGAATTCTGCTCCGGATCATTCGACTGAACAAAGACCATGCCGCCGACGTCCGTGGTCTTTGCCTTACCAGAGAGCGGGCCCTGCTTGGCCGCTCGGGAGACCGATGAAACCGTCTCAACCTGGGTAACCTCCGAGCCCGAACCGACCTTCTCCGAAACCACCACAGCACCAACGGCGGACACGGACAACAAGCCGACTGTTAGTCCGGTCAACACCTTTCGTCGGTGCGCCGTTGGCGCCTCGGATGACGTTCGGTAGCGCTCGCTCACTATGTGCTCCTCTTCGCGGATGGTTGTCTTCCGAGTTCAATTCAGCCATCAGCGCGGCACATAAACCATTACCTGGACCTTACGGCGAGAAACGCTTGGGCCTCACGCGCGTCCAATAATTTAGGGCAGAAATACCTCAAGAAATATTTAAAAATGCTCTACTTAGAATTTAGGATTCGGGGGCAGGCGCGCGTCGCCCATACCTGGCCCCGGCGAGTCAACCCAGCCACCTGGCAGCGTCATGTCTGGCCTGTCCATGGTGACCAAGAACCGCTCGAGGCATGACGTGGGACTCTGCTCGGTTCACGCCTCTCGCTCAGGCTCGGTGCGCGGCGGTCTCCTTGGGTCGAGTAGTTCCTGGGAGCCCATCACCCGGACCGGCCGGACCGGCCGGACCAGCCGCCCGGATGTCTGCGTCGGCTGGTCTGGTGACGGTGCCATGAGCCGGTCTCGGGTGACCCAGGCCGCGTCTTTGAACCGCAGGGCGGGCCGTTCCACCCAGACCCAGGACAGGACGGCCGCACCGAAGGCCAGGATCACGCCGAGAAGGACGAAGACCGGCTCCGTGAGTCTCATCGTGTCGGTGACGGCGAGGATCTGGAGGATCGGCCAGTGGTACACGTACAGACCGTAGGAGTAGTCCGAGCGGAGGTTGGTCGCCGGTGGCCGGACCACCGTGAGCCACAGGCACAGATACCCGAACGCTGGTGCGGCCACGGCCCGGTAGTCAGGCAGCCACACGAGCGCCGCCAAAACCAGAGCGACACTGGCCGCGGCCAGCCCACTGCGCATCGGTATCCGGCCGGCGTACAAGGACATCACCGACCCGATCAGGAACATGAAAGTCAGCCGCAGGAAGCGCTCCTGGCTGATGATCTGCGGGCCGAACGTGTTCAGCGCTGTCACCGCCCAGAGCAAGCCCACCACCGCGAGGGCCATCGCCGGGCGACGCCGGAGGGCGCCGAGCAGCCCCAGAACGATCACGAAGGTGTAACACAACGCTTCGTAGAACAACGTCCACAACGACCCGTTCAGGACGCCGGCCTGCAGAACGTCGACGGGCAGACCGGCGATCCCGAATTGGCGGATGGGCAGGAACGCATTGGCCCGCAGGAAATCGACCGCCGACTGCGGCCCGGTAAACACCGACAACGCAGCCCGACCCTGCAGCCAGGCGATCAACGGGGCAACGACCAACGCGATGACCAAAAGGCAGACCCAGAACGCCGGCATGATCCGCAGAAACCGGTGCCAGGCGTACCGGCGCACCGACTCCAGCCGCAGATAGCTGCCCGCCAGGAGAAAGCCACTCAGAACAAAGAACGCGTCGACAGCGAGATCACTGAGAAAAGCACCACCGATACCGGGCTGATGCGCGAACCCGAGCTCCATGGCATGCGTCACCGCCACCACCAGCGCCAGTACGAGCCGGATCGTGCCCAAGTGATTGCGCCGCGGATCAAAGCGCTCCCCCAGACTGCCGGTCAGCACCTCCGCACGGCCTCGGAGCCCGCGCTCGGGAACGGTACTCAAACCGCTCCTCGCCGGACGCGGGATCGCTGCCGACGCCACACCTCGACCTGCGCAGCTATCGATGCACGGGCCGCGCTCCCGATGGTGTGCAGGCTCCGCCTCTGATGGCGCACCGTCGACAGCAGCTGCCACGGCTCGCCCGGATCGGGTGACACAACACCGAGATCATGGTCAGTGAGCAGTTGCAAGGACACGTGGTTCTCCGGCCTGGAGGAAGATTCCCCGAACACTGATTCGAGCCGGGTACGGGTGAATGTGAGCCAGGGAGTTTCAGCCCAGAACCTCGGCTGCGGTGACGTCGTCAGAGGCCCGAAAATCCGCTTCGATGACCACGCTGCCGAACGCGGTCTGCGTCCGCTCGCGAGCTCGTGCTGGTCTCCATGCCCACCTTTCAACCGACGACACGAACGGGTGATGCGTCGAGGACGTGAGGGACGTGCACCCGGACCACCCAGAGCAAACCTAACGCAACGTAAGAGTCCGAGAGACCACGGTCATCCGTTTGAGCGCTATTTCAGCCGACTTCCGCGGCGCGGTCCAGTGGTAAATCTCACGTGACGTGCGATTGCCACCGTGACCCGCAGCCGATGGCTTATTCGGCCCGCCCAAACTTCTGCCGTGATCATGCACGGATACCCGCTTTTGAGGTGGGCAACCGTGCATGATCACGGCAGATAGACGGCAACCGTGCATGATCACGGCAATGCCGGTGACCACGGGACCCCTGACCAACCGTGATCATGCACGCTTGCTCGTCAGGCCAGGGCAATCGTGCATGATCACGGGTCGAAGCGACGCAGAGGCGACCTCAGGCAACCTCACCCCAGTCACTCCAGCGCTTAACTCACCGGCATTGCCGTGATCATGCACGGCAACCTGCTTTGAGGTGGGCAACCGTGCATGATCACGGCAGATAGACGAGCAGCCTTGCATGATCACGGTAGATGTTTGGGAAGCCGAGCGAATGCCAGCAGGGTCGGGACGGGGGGCGGATGGATCCGCCGGGACCGCTCTCGAGCGATCCCGGCGGCCTGGCTAGATCAGCGACCCACGCTCGAACGCGCGGCCTCCTTCACGGTCGCCGCGGCGTCGTACCCGAGCAGGTAGTTCGACGCGGCCGCGGCCGTCTCGGCGGAAGCCACCTTCGCCACGTAGCGAGCGTGATTCCCGTACAGCGCTTTGAGTTCCTGGGCGGTGTAATCCTGGTGCCAGCCGGACACCGAGCAGGGGAATGCCGTGCCGTTCAGCGCGCTCAGCTTCGAGGTGGGCGCGGCGAACTCGGAGAGGCGGATGCCGCCCTTGACGTTGCCGTCGGCGTCACGGAGCATCTGGCCGTTCGCGTCCCGGTCGAAGTAGATCGATGGCGCGGCGGGCTGGCCCTTCTCGATCCACTTCTTCACTGATTCCGTGGCCGCAGCAACGACCTGACCGTTCGGGACCGGGCTGAAGGCAGGGAGTACCTGACATGAAGGCTCCACCCACTGGGTGAAGGACTGCGGCTGTCCGTTCGGTCCGATCAGACTCTTGTCACGATCGAACATCGCGTCGACATAGTGCTGGGCGATCGTCGAGCCGTGGGTGGATCCGGCGACCTCCCATTCGCGGGAGAAGGTCGAGGTTCCGAACGACGGGCGGAACGGGGTCAGACCCTCAGAGTTGACACTGACCGAAGGAGTAGCGACCTCGGGACGAAGTACCGCCGAGGCCTTGTCCCAGAAGACAAAGCCGTCGAAGAAGTGGTAGATCGGCTGGATGGCGTTGTAGTACGAGGTGAGTCGCCCCGCGGACTGCGATTGTCCGGTCGCGATCACGTTCTGGATCTTCAGGCCGGGGAAGGGCGCGTTCGGTCCGGAGTTGACCTTGAGCGCCTCAGACACTCCCGTGAAGACGTCCCACGAGAGCGGGTCGCCGGCGCAGGCGCTGGGGCCGCAGGCGTCAAGATTTCCGCCGGTCTGCGGGTCAACGTTGCTGGCATCGACGGACAGGGCCCCGTATCGATTCGGACTCCACGACTTCAGCCGGTCCACCCCAACCTTCTGGGCGGAGACGACGGCGTAGGCGTAGCCGAGGCGGAGCATGTCAGCGTGAGCTTCGGCGAACACGAAGTCCGCGTCGACACCGATCGTGACATTGGTCCACTCGACGATCAGGGTGCCGTTGAAGTGCCGCCGATCGGGGGTTCGCACCAGCACGCGGGTGCGGTACGGCCAATTCCCGTCGACGACGGCGGCATTCGTGGTCGTGTTGCCGACGGCGCCTCGGTAACGATTGGCGACCCCGTTGGCGTAGAACTCACGCTCGGTGTAGCCGGCGGCTCCCAGATTCACCGCGGCAGCTCCGAGCGGTGTCGTGCCAGGCACCACGACCGGCGTCAGGGTGGCGGGAGGAAGGGGTAAGCCGCCCTGCAACCCCGAACGAGGTGCGGCTTGCGCGGTCGGCGCCGAGAGCAGGCCTGCGGCGATGGCGGATGAAGCCACGATCGCAGCGATCCGCCGGGAACCGGCGAGCGAGCCGAACCGGACGTTATGGTGCGACAGCCACGTCATTGTGTCTCCTTGTCGGGGGGAAGTACTCAGGCCTGCTTCGCGGGCTTGGTGAGGGCCCGCGTCGTCACCGGTGATGCCGTGAGCCTGATCTGGCTCCGACTCAGCGGTAACCGACGTCCACCGGAAGGACCGCCCGCAACGCAGGCCGCGCGGCCTGCGAGCAGAGGAACGCGGTCACCGTGGCGAAGTCAGCCGTCTCTCCACCTCCGATTGATGTGGTGAGTGAATCCCCTGCGGAGTCGGTTGTCTTTGCCATACCTGACATCCGTGTTTGTCCATTCCGGACTCTTCCCGATCCAGCGTGATGGCCGGGTCACATGCTCCCGCGCGGGCCGGCGAAGGCGCGCCAGACCTTCAGCTCGTCAACCCGGCCCTTGAGCACCCGGCGGTCGGCGTCCGGCCACGCGCCCACGCTGAGCCCGAACGGCCATTCGACGCCGGCCGGGGGCCCAAGCTCGCGGTACGCGGAGGCGACCGTCTCACCGTCCATGATCAGGAACATCGTGCCGTCGCTCGCGGCCACGAAGGTCACCGTGATCCAACGGTCGAGCGGAACCAGGCCGGGCCGGCTGGCCACGCCCGTCCACTCCTGGTAGCGGTACAGGCTGCCGGCCAACGTGCCGTCCCGTTCGACGAAGACCGCGAACGACAGGTAACCCTCAACCAGGGTGCGCCGGTGCCCGAACTCCTCCACCCGGACAGAGACGTCGACGCGCAGGCCGCCGGGCCGGGTCAGCGCCGGCGTGGGCGGCACGAACACCCGGTCGCCGGCCCCGTCGAAAACCGCCGCACCGGGTCGGCCGTCGCGCCCCTCGGCGCGCGCGGCCGGGGCGTAGCCGAGGCTGCCGTGGCCGGAAAGATCGTGCGGCTGCGGGTTCTCGTACCGGTGGTGCAGTACCAGCTCGAAGGCGTGCGGATCGGTCATGGCCACCACTCCACGATGTCGGCAAGGGCCAGGGCGAGCGCCGCGGGTGCCTCGGGGCCGTCGATTGCTGACGCCGCGTCGCTCAGCTGAGGCATCGCCGGTAGCAGCGCGGCCCGAGGCCGGGTCACGTACTCGGCCAGGACGGCGTCGAAGAACCCGATCACGCCCCGACCCCCGTCCAGGCCGGCAAGGGCTGCCACCAGCGCTGCCTCCCGCACCCCTGAGCGCACGGCCGGCTCACCGAACTGCGCGGCCCGGTCGGCCAGTTCGCGAACGGTCTCGGCGTCGGCCGCCCCGATCACTCGGGCGTAGGCCTCTGCCTGCAGCGCTTCCGTGACGATGCCGTCGGCGACCTCGCGCGCCGCGCCGACCTCGCCCGCCCCGACGAGCACGTCCACCAGCGTGCGGCGGGCGACGGACTGCTGGAACTGGTCGTCGATCCGCGCCGTGGCGACCCGTGCAGCCTCGATCAACTGCTCCCGATACTCCTCCGGCGCGACCGCCGCCGAACGGGCGAGAGTCGTTACCGCAGAGGGGAAATCGATGGTTGACGCCGCCCCACCCAGGTCGCTCGCCAGCTGCGCGGCGGCGGCCCGCGGCTCGAGCGCGCGCAGTGCCAGGGCTTGCGCTTGCGCCCGCATCGGCGGGTGCGGCAGGTCGTCCGCCAGGCGCAGGGCGGTGGCGGCGTCGCCGTCCCGGGCGGCCGCGGTGGCGAGCGCCAGCACCAGGTGCGGGCGCCACGAACCACCGACCTCGGAGAGCACGGCGGTGGCTGCCGCCCGGTCACCCAGCTCGCACCACCGCCGGCCGAGGGCGACCCGCAACGACCAGCGTAGGTCCTCGTCGGTGACCGCGCCGGAGTCTGCCAGGGTGGATCGCAGGAGCGGTACCGGCAGGTATTCCGCGGCCCGGACCAGCAGTCCCACCTGTACCTCGGCCTCGATCACCTGGCCCGCTGCGCGGTGGGCCGCGACGCCCGCCGGCCCAGGATCGGTGAGCTGCGGCGCGAGCGCGACCAGGGCTTCGGCCCGCCACCGCGGGTCGCCGATCACGTCAGGAAGATCTCGCAGGAGATCGGCATTTCCGACGGCCGGGGCGACCAGGGCGAGCACGCCGGCCCGGCACTCATCGTCTGGTAACTCGGCGAAAGCGGCCCGGGCGTCTGTGGCCAGACCGTCGTCCGGGACGGGCGGGCTCGACCGCTGCGCCAGGACGGCGAGCAGCAGGACAGCTCGGTGCACCGGGTGGCGCAGCGTCGACAGCTCCGGCGGCACCGCCGTCGCACCGAGGCGGGCCCCCAGGGCGGCCCAGGCACCGGCCTGCTCGCCGGCGTCATTGGCTTCCTCGCCGAGGCGGCCGGCCTCGACCGCCAGCCGGGTCCGGTCACCGTCCGAGGCCGCGTCCACCGCGTCTGCCAGCACGTGCGCTCGCCAGTACTGCTCGGCCGCGCCGCCGACGGCCAGAGCCCGGCCCGCGCCCGGAGCCGCGCCGAACTCGGCCCGATGCAACTGCCGGGTGGCGAACCCGCGCCGGTCCAGATAGGCCTCGGCCAGCGCGGTTGCGTCGCTGGAGCTGTCGGCGGCATCCGGGAGCACCGCGAACGCGTCGGCGACCCGCTCGATGGGCGCCTCACCGTCCAGACCCAGCAACTCCCGTGCCATCCCGCGGAAGTCCGCAGTGCCGATCGAGTCCACCAGCGTCACCAGCTCACCGCGCAGCTCCTCGGACAGCACCTGGCTGAGCCGCCACAGCTCGCCGACCCGCCAGTACCGGTCCGGTACCACCCGCACGCTGGCGAGCGCCTCCTCCTCCAGTCGGCGGCGCGCGTCCGGCGGAGCCGAGTCCAGCAGCCGGGTGAGCGCTTCGGCCCGGTCCTCGGCCGCTGGGATCTGCCGTACTCCGGCCAGGGCCTCCTGATACGAGACCTGCCCGGAGCGCACCAGTACCGGCCAGAGGTTCGGCGGCGTGTTCGCCGAACGGCTGTTCAGCGAGCACCAGATCAGCGCGTACCGCAGCGACCGGACCGCCCGCATCGTCGCCCCGGCTCGCTGCGCCGCACGCCAGGCGATCCGCACGTCACTGCGGTACGCCGCCGGCTCGGCGTGCCGGCGATGGGTGTCGAACCACAGGTTCACCTGGCGGGTACCGCTCGTCCCGTCCGGCGCGGACAAGGCCATCAACGTGTGCAGGTCGTCAGCCCGCCCGGCGTGATCGAGGTGCTCGACGAGGTGCCGCAGCCCATACCCGCCGTCCTCGTCCCGCAGGTCGCGCCCTGCCAACCCGGGCAGGCCGTCGGCCAGACCGCCCCACGCCCCGAGGTAGCGGTCGGCGATCCGGGCGTGCGCCGCTCGGGTCGCGGCCGCCAGCCGGAGGCAGAACGACCGCTCGGCCGAGGCGAGCCGCGCGGTGTCGACCTGGCCGTGCAGGAACTCGCGCAGGCTGTCGTGGAACAGCTGATAGCGGAATTCCTCGCCGCTCTCGTCGACCTCCAGGAACGGCCGCCACTCCTCGTCCAGCAAAGCGGCCACCTCGTCGCCGACGCCGGCGTAGTCAAGGCCGGCCAGCCGGGCGAGCAGATCCGCAGGCAGCGGCTCGGCCGCGGCGGCCAGCGCGGTCAGCACCGGCAGCTCGAACTCGGCCCAGCGCCGCTGGTCGCGCGCTCGGCGCTCGAACCAGAACCGGCTGTAGTACTGCCACAGGCCGGGCGGCAGGTTCACCATCTCGTCCGGCGTGCGGGCGCCGTGAGCGATTTCCCAGACCACGTAGTGCAAGTAGATCCACACCCCGCCGGACTTGCGCAGCAGCGCCTCGACGAACGCCTCGGGCGACATCCCAGCCGCAGCCAAGCGGGCCGCGACCTCGGGCGAGCGGGCCATCCGGTCGAGGTACTCGCCGGCGTCCTCCATGTTGCTGCTGCCTCCCGCGTCGATTCTGACGAACACCCGGGCCACGTCGACCTGCAAGGGCACGTACACCGGTCGCTGCGTGGCCACCACATACACTCCGGCCGGCAGCACCGATGGCAGCCCCAGCACGTTGCGGCCGGCCGTCACCACAGCTTCGTTCAGGCCGTCAACAAGGATGACCAGTGGTTCGTCGGGGCGCAATGCGTCCCGACGCCGAGCCGCGTCGGCCAGTACCTCGGCCAGGAACTCCGGGCGGCCGGCGGTCGGGGGCAACACGCCACCGACCGCGTGCGTGTGCAGGTCCCAGGCCCGGATCAGCTGGGAGTTCAGATTCTTCAACGCCGAGGAGTTGTCCAGCGGGTCGGGCATCAACCGGACGAAGTGATGCACGTAGCCGCGCTCGCGGGCCAGCCAGGCCACGAACGTGCTCTTACCCAGGCCGGCCTCCGCCTCGATGATCAGGTAGCCGTTGTCGTTGGCGGCGATGAACTCGTCGACCAGGGCGACCAGCCATTCGCGACCGGTGAACCGGTCGAGGGCCAACTCCCGGTACAGGCTGTGCGGGCTGAGGTAGGCGTCGACCAGGCGCTCGTAGCGGCCGACGAAGAACGTGTTGTTGTCCCCCGTCACCAGCAGGCTGTTGATCGCATCGCCGCCGACGGCGATGCTGCGCTCGCCGGAGGCGGTGACCGAACTCATGGTCGGATCAGTGCGGCTCGGAACGACGATGGACGTCGCCCGCCACGGTGTCGCCGGTGTGGATCGTGCCGGTGACGTCGCGACCGACGGCGACCGCGCGCTCCCCCGACGCGGTGACCGTGACCGCGCCGGTGGCGACCGCTTCCGACCAGATCGCGGTGATGTCGTCGCGCAGTGCCGGGTCGGCGGCGAGCAGTTTCTCCAGTTGCCAGGCCAGCGCGCCGCGGGCGCCTTCGTTGTCGGGTGCGGCGGCCACGTCGGCGGCGGCCTCCGCAGCCGCGGGCCGCTCCTCGACACCGGGAGCGAGCCGGTGCCAGAGCTTGGCCGCGGAGCTGGCAGCCGCCTCACCGAGATGACTCACCCCGGCGGCCGCGGCCTCGCCCGTGCGGGTCAGGAACGAGGCGAGAAACGGGGCCAGGAACGAGGTCAGAGCGATGACGTCCACGTGGTCCTCCAGTCCATCTGGCGGGGCCGGCTGGTCTCCGGGAGGTGCGAGCCACCCAAGACAACCGTACCTCGGTGGGTGATCTGCAGTGGGAGGTTCGGCTCGGGCGGACGGATCGGATCGGCCCCAGGCGTTCGGCCTCGCCAGGCGGAGCCGGCCATGTCCGGCAGCCGGTGACGTGCCTGCCAGCGCAGGGTGCGGCCGATCAGCGCCGGGTCGGCCGTGACCTCCGGCGGGTCGCCGGGCCGGGCCGGGCCGACCCGGTAACGCACCCGGCGGCCGGTCACCAGCTCCACGCAGTCGATCAGCTCCAGTACCGAATACCCTTGACCAGATCCGACATTCAGCACGATTCGAAGCGACGGACCGGTGCTCAGCCGGAGCGCCGCAGCGGCGAACGCGGCCGCCACATCGACGACGTGCACGTAATCGCGCACGCCGGTGCCGTCGCGGGTGGAGTGGTCCCCACCGGCGATGGTGAAGACTTGGCCGGTGTCCGCGGCCTCGATCAGCCGGGGCAGCACGTTGTCGCCGTGCCGGTCGACCAGTGCCGCCGATGCGGTGCCGACCACGTTGAAGCACCGCAGCGCCACCCACGACAGACCTTCATGATCGCCGATCGCTGCCAGGATGCGCTCGCCGGTCAGTTTACTGTGGCCATAGGGGTTCATCGGCAGGACGGCCGCCGTCTCGGCCACCACCGGCCCGGCGGGGGCGCCGTAGACGGCAGCCGACGAGGCGAACACCAGTCGGTCAACACCGGTGTCGGACATCGCTGCCAGCACCGAGAGCAAGCCGCCGACGTTCTCGCGGTAGTAAAAAGCAGGCCGCCGCACCGACTCCGACACTGACTTCCGCGCGGCCAGGTGCACCACGCCGGATACCGCGTGGGCGCGGATCACCGCCCGCACCGCCCGGGGGTCTGCCACGTCGGCAACGATCAACGGGACTCCCAGCGGGACCCGGCACGCCGATCCGTTGGAGAGATCGTCCAGCACCACCACCCGCTGCCCGGCCGCCTGCAAGCCGCGCACGACGTGGCCGCCGATGTATCCGGCGCCGCCGGTGACCAGCCAGGTCATCACTCGCCTCCCGCCCGCGCGAGCGCGTAGACCCGGTCGAGTTCGGTGCACATCCGCCCGACGCCGTGCTCCTCGGTCACGTAGTCCCTTGCTGCCTTCGCTCTTTCGGCACGACCCGGAGCGTCGGCGAGCACGCCCAGCGCCGCTGCCGCGAATAGGTCCGGCCGGTCGGGCGGCACCAGCACGCCGTACCGGCCCTCGCCCAACAGGGCCGGCAATCCGCCGACGGCGCTCGCCACCACCGGCACCCCGGCGGCCATCGCCTCGATCACGGCCAGCGGCGTGCCCTCGGTGTCTGCGGTGTGCAGCAGCAGGTCGAGGGCTGCGAGGACCGGCGCCACGTCGTCGAGATGCCCAGTCAGTTGGATGCTTTCGCTCAGGCCGAGCCGGTCGACCGCTCGCCGCACCGCCCCGGCGCGCGGCCCGTCACCGGCCACCAGCCCGACCGCGCCCGGCTCGACGGCGGCGATCCGGGCTACCGCGGCGAGGAACACGTCCAACCGCTTCTCCGGCGCCAGCCGGCCGACGATTCCGACCACTGGGCCGCAGTCGCCGACCCCGAACCGCTCCCGGGCGGCGGCCCGCTGCTGCGGCGTTGCCGGCTCGGTGTGGGCGACCGCGTTGGGCACCAGCCGCACCGGACGCGGAGAGCGCGGGGCGAGCCACTCCAACTGCGGTCGGGACGGCACTACGACGGCGTCGACGGCCCGGTAGAGCAAGGGCTCGCCCACCAGCGCCCAGCGCCGCCACCACGTCGTCTCGACGAAACCATGGTTGCTGTAGACGATCACCGGCCTCGACCTGCCGCCCCACCGTCCGATCACTCCGGTGGCGCGCAGGGCGGCAACCATGAGCAGCAGCCGCAGACCGTGGACATGCAGCACCACCGCTGCGTTCTCGGAGCCGCCGACCGGGCCGTTGTCGGACCCGAGGTAATTCAGTCGCCGTAGCAGCCGCAGCCATCCACGCGGGCTTCCGGTCACTGCCCGTTCCGGCGGAGGGCAGTCCGGCGGCCAGGCGATCCGGTCCGGGCCGGCCACCAACGCGACCGAGTTGGTGCCCGGCCGCGCACCCTGGCCGCGCACCAGCTCGGCGACCACGACGTCGCGGCCGGTGAGATGACGGCCGGCGACGAGCAGGTGAGTCACGATGGTCGAGGTGGCCACCGATTGCTGTGGTTTCTGGTTGCGGCCCACGAGGCATCCTTAGGCTCGGGCGATTTGAGCTTTCGCCACTCGGAGAGCCCAGCCACCCGAGTGATACACCCATGTCGCCGCCGCAACTCAGACCGCTACCTCAGTCGCTGGATCAGTTCCTGCCATGGCCGCGCCAACTCGTCAATGCTCCACGACATGTTGATCACTATTTCACGCGGTTCGCCCGCCGAGGCACCCCCGGGAATGCGCTAGCCACGGCCGCCGCTCAACCTACGCCGGCGGACGCTGAGCCACGGTCAGCAGGTGCGCGCTGATGCCCATCAGGGTTGGCTCTTGCTCCACCGAGCGCAAGGCCGCCAGGAGTACCGCGGTCCGGTCCCCGCCGTCGACCCACCCGTGCCTGTCGTCGAGCAGCCAGGCTCCGCCTTCGAGCCCGTACCGCGCAGCCTCGTGCATCCCGGCGTCGGCGAACTCCGCGAGGATCTCGTCAGGATGGTGAAAGTAGGCCGTGGTGAACAAGTCACCCACGAACGGCTGGTGAACGCCGGTGCTCACGTCGATGTCCGTCACCCGACGCACCTCCGGGTCGGCGTACCGGCCACGGGCGAGGGTGTCGTACAAGCCGGCGTAGCGGCTGATGGTGGCAACGGCCACGATGCCACCAGGCGCCGTCACCCGAGCCGCCTCACGCAGGGCGGTAATCCGTTCCGCGCGGTCCGTGAGGTGGTACAGCGGGCCCAACATCAGCGTGGCCTGGTAGGTACGGTCCGGTTCCTCGAGCTGGCGGGCGTCCCCGAGTACCGCCTCCACGCCGGCAATGTCCGCCGCCCGGGCGACATGCAACGGAACCGGGTCGACGACTTTCACGTCATACCCGTCTGCCGCGAGCCATCGCGCATGCACTCCGGTGCCACCGCCCACATCGAGGACGGTGGCCGGCGCGGGCGGCAGAACCCTCCGCAAGACATCCTGAGTGCGCAGGAACTCCAGCCGCCCATGACCCTCGCTCAGGCGATCGATCTCGCCGCCCCGGTCGTAGTACGCGCGAATAGCAGGCTCAAGGTTCATCCCCGAATGGTCGCACCCGGTGGGGACTTGTCCTTAATCACCCGCTTTAAAGGGCGACCATAATTCAACTAGGGGGTGACTCTTGCTTCCGAGCCGCACCAGGCTCTATGGTCGCATGACCGTAAGCCAAAGATTGACGCACCAGGCGTCCGCCCGTCCCACCGCTCGAGAACGGTTCCTACCCGTTCTAAAACCCGTTTCGTCGTGCCGTCCCAACGAGGGTTCGGTACGGCTGTCGCGCGCCTGAAACGACCGTGCATTCTTTCTGGAGGACTCGAAATGTCTGATCAATCATCAGGTTCGACCACGGTGACACCGCCCGTGGATCCCCGGCGGTGGTGGGCGCTGGTGGTCATCGCGATCGCCCAGTTGATGGTCATCCTGGACTCCACCGTGGTGAACATCGCCCTGCCCTCGGCCCAGCGAGCGCTCGACATCTCGGTCGCGGACCGCCAGTGGATCATCACCGCGTACACCCTGACCTTCGGTGGCCTGATGCTGCTGGGCGGGCGGATCGCGGACTTCTTCGGCCGCAAACGGGCCTTCATGATCGGCCTGGTCGGGTTCGCCGCGGCATCCGCGCTCGGCGGTGCCGCCACGAACGGAGCCACCCTCTTCGGTGCTCGCGCTCTGCAAGGGGTCTTCGGTGCCCTGCTGGCCCCGGCCGCCCTCTCTCTGATCACCGTGACGTTCACCGAGTCCAAGGAACGAGCCCGCGCCTTCGGCGTTTACGGGGCCGTCTCCGGCGGCGGCGGCGCGATCGGCCTGATCGCCGGGGGTCTGCTCACCGAGTACTCCACCTGGCGTTGGTGCCTGTTCGTCAACGTCCCGATCGCCCTGATCGCTGTCATCGCCGCGATCCCCCTGGTCCGCGAAAGCCACGCCGAAGGCGAACGCCACTACGACGTGCCCGGCGCCGTCCTGGCCACCACCGGACTCGCCGCCCTGGTCTACGGCTTCACCAAGGCCGCCACCGACGGCTGGAGCGCCGGCGCAACCGTGGCCTGGCTGGTCAGCGCCGTCGTCGTGCTGGCCGCCTTCACCGCCTGGGAAGCGCGCACCGCCTACCCCCTACTTCCACTGCGGGTCGTAGCGGACCGCAACCGCGGAGCCTCGTTCCTGATCTCCGTCCTGATCAGCGCGGCTCTGCTCGGAATGTTCCTGTTCATGACGTTCTTCCTGCAGCAGTCTCTGGGCTACTCCGCGCTGCGCAGCGGCATCGCCTACCTACCCTTCTCCGCCGGGATCATCATCGCCGCCGGCTTCGCCGCGCAGTTCCTGCCCCGCCTCGGGCCCCGGATCATCATGGGCGCCGGCGGCATCCTCGCCACCGCCAGCATGGCCTGGCTGATCCGCCTCGACCTGGACTCCACCTACGCCACCGCCGTCCTGCCCTCGTTCATCGCGATGGGCCTCGGCATCGGCCTGATCTTCGTCCCGCTCAGCAACACCGCCCTGATCGGCGTCGACGACCAAGACGCCGGCGTCGCCAGCGCCATGGTCAACTCCACCCAGCAAGTCGGAGGGTCCCTGGGAACCGCGCTGCTGAACACCATCTTCACCACCGCCGTCGCGAACTACCTGATCAGCCACGGCACCGGCCCAGCGCAACAAGCACACGGCGCCATCCACGCCTACAACGTGGCCTTCACCGCCAGCACCGCACTCGCCGCAGCCGCCACCATCCTCGTCCTCTTCGTCCGCGGCGGCACCAACACAGCATCGGAGGACCCGGGCCTGGCCGACACCCAAGGACGGGCACCGATCCCGGCCCTCTGAGACCGCCTGGTCTTTGAAGAACCGAACGTCCACTGACGACTGGGCGGGACCGGCGCGCACACCAGCGCACCGGTCCCGCCCAGTCGTCAGTGAATCAGGCTCGAAATGTCGTAAACATCATCCGGCTCATTAGAGTACATTCGCCATACCATATAATGGCGGAGCGCGCGGAGAGTGTGCCCCTCGCTCGGTCACGTGGAGGAACTTGTGGTGCGGTACGGCAAGGAACACAAGCAGGCCACCCGGCAGCGGATCATCGAGACCGCCGGTCGCCGCTTCAAACAGGACGGCATCGACGGTTCCGGGGTGGCCACCCTGATGGCCGACGCCGGGCTGACCAACGGCGCCTTCTATGCCCACTTCGAATCCAAGGAAGACCTGGTCGCCACCGCGATCGCCGATCAGCTACAGAACCAGGACGCGGCGATCAATACGATGCCGCCCGGCCGCGAGGGCGTGGAGGCATTCGTTCGGGAGTATCTGTCGATTCACCACCGCGACAACCCCGCTGACGGCTGCCCGTCCGCCGCCCTGCTGGACGAGATCGCCCGATCCAGCGACGCCACCAAGCAGGCGTACACCGACGGCATGCTCGCGGTTATCAACGACGCCGCGCTCCGCCTGAACCCGCGGGATCCGGCGTCGGTCCGCACGCAGGCGCTGAGCGTCTTCGCCCTGATGGTCGGGACGATGCAACTGTCCCGGGCCCTGTCCGACCGAGCCCTGGCCGACCAGGTCATCGAGCAAGGCCTGCAGAATGCCCTCAGCCTGCTGGGCGTCAAGCAGCCGAAACCAGCGACCGCATCACCACGTCAAGCGAAACCAGCGAACCAGTCGAAACCAGCGAAGCGGGCAACCCCGGCCAAGCGTTGATCGCCGCCTCCGTCAGCTAGCTTTCGGCAGATTCAGCAACGCGAGCGCGTTCTGAATGCCCTGCTCCAGGATGGCGTCAGCAAGCGTCCGGTCAGCCAGCGCCCGGGACATCTGCAGCGTTCCCACCATTCCCGCGTAAAGGCTCAACGCCTTTAGCCGCAACGACTGCGGATCCTCCGGGCTCAAGGCCGCAGCCAGATCATCGATCACCGCCAGCGCACCCTCGGTGTACGCCTGCTTCGTCGCCTCGGTGGAACGCCCGATCTCATCCAGCAAAGCAGCAGAAGGACATCCCGACTCTCGATGATCGCGCTGTTCCACCGAAAGATACGAACGCACCAACTCCTCAATCCCCGCGCCCTCCCGCGCCAACGCGCCAATACCCTCACGCTGCTCCCGGAGCTGATCCGCCACCGCCGTAGCCACCAACTCGTCCTTGGACTCAAAGTGCGCATAGAACGCACCCGCCGTCAGACCCGCATCGGCCATCAGCCCCACCACCCCCGAACCATCAAAGCCATCCCGCTTGAACCGGCGACCGGCCGACTCAACGATCCGCTGTCTGGTCGCCCGCTTATGCTCCCTGCTGTACCGCATCTTTCGCTCCTCGTCCTGACCGGCGGCCGCTTATCTTCCGGCCGTGCAATTGACAGTACGATCATAAGTTAAATAACGGAAGACCCACGCCCTCCCA
>DATINJ010000112.1:0-16393 GCA_035474375.1 Kineosporiaceae bacterium
TGGCGGTCAGCTCGACCTGCTTGGCCGCACTGCCATTCGCCGGCCGGTGCACCACACCGGTCGCGCTGATCGTGGCGGTGTCCGCGCTGGCCCAGACCACGGTGCTGGCGTGCTTCCCAGTCACCGGCAGGGTCAGGTTGCCGCGCACATCGTCCAGGTTGGTCACGCTCAACGCGGTCTTGGCTTCGGCGATCTTCTCCGCAGCAGACAACGCAGACTTCACCGTGACCGTGAAATCCTTTGTCGCACTGCTGGAACCGCTGGTCACCGTCGCCGTCAAGATCACATCAGTGTCAACGTCCGGGCGAGTCACCACACCAGCCGACGTGATCACCGCCGGCTTCGCGGACGACCACGTGACCTTGCTGCCGTACGCCGGGCCAGTGCCCGGCAAGCTCAGATCAGCGGTGACCGCCGTGGTGTCACCCAGCGTCAGCCCGGCCTTGTCACCGGCCACCCGAGTGGCATCGGCGATCGCGATGTCGGCGGTCTCGGTAGCGGTCAACGCCCGGTTGTAGATCCGGAAGTTCTTCACCGCGCCACGCAGGTACTTGTCCCCGGTGTACACCGAGCGGCCCAGGTAGTTGGCGGTCGTGGTACCGCTACCAATGGCGCCGGGGGTGATGGTGACGCCGGTCTTGGTCGCCACCTTCTGCCCGTTGAGGTACTCGGTGGCGACCCCGTCGGTGCCGAGGGTGTAGCTGATGCTCGCCCACACGCCCCGCGGCAGCGCGCTGGTTTCCATCCCCTGCTCGGTAGTCCAGTTGCCGGTGGCGATCGACGTCTTGTACCCGTTGCCGGTGGCGAACAGGTATCCGTTGCCGACACCGGCAGAGGTGGTGTTGCCCATCGCCCAGATCATGTACGGCGTGCTCTGCGCCGCATCGATGTACACGTCCGCGGAGACCGTGATCTGCGTGAGCCCGGCCATCACATTGTTCGGCAGCTTCACATAACCGTTCGTCCCACCAAGCGCGAGCCCACCGCCCGACCACGACGCATCACCGTTCAGGGTGCCGTTGCGCCCGTTGCCCGAGGTATCGGCCACCGTGGTACCCGAGGTCTGGCTCAGGTCGTAGCGCAACACCAGGTCGGTGGTGACGTCAGCAGCGGCTGGCGGTGGGACGGACAGCACCACGGACCCGACTGTCAAGAGCAGCGAGACCGCAGCACGCGGTAAGAGACGGATGCCGCGACTATGAGGCATGACGACCATGTGTCCTCAATCCAGAGAGGGCTCGCACACCGGTCAGGGGAAATCGGCGTGCGAGAGGCCAGAAGATTGCGACAGTGTTAACGCTAACAAGGCGCCTGTCAAGAATCCGACATCAAGTTGCAATGCTGGCACTCAATGCCGAGACCCCGCTGTGATCCGGGCACAGCAGCCCACCAATCGCAAAACGCACAAGACGCCCAGGTTTTGCTCGGTTGATAATGCCCATCCCGGACAAGACGCAGGTAATGACGCGCGGATCGCTCAACCCGGAGGGGAGCAAGGGATCTCGAAGGCCGGGAGAGGCATGATCGGGGGATGACATCGCACGAACCCCTACTCCGCGCGGCGATCGCCCTCGCCTGGCAGGCCCGCGCCAACGGCAACCATCCGTTTGGGGCGCTGCTGGCTGACAGAGATGGCCAGGTGCTGCTCACCGCCGAGAACTCGGTCGTCACCGATTCGGACGTCACCGGGCACGCCGAAACGAATTTGGTCCGACTGGCATCGGCCGCGTACACCTCGACCGAACTCGCCGATCTGACCTTGTACACCAGTACAGAACCGTGCGCGATGTGCGCCGGGGCCATCTATTGGTCCGGGATCGGCGCCGTGGTGTACGCCCTGCCCGAGGCAGAGCTCTACGAGTTCACCGGCGACGACGAGGGCAACCTGACGCTGCTGCTGCCCTGCCGAGACGTCTTCGCCGCTGGTCGCCGCCCGATCTCGGTCGTCGGGCCGGTGGATCTCGCGGAGGCCCGCGACGTCCACGCCGGATTCTGGCATCCGGGATGAGTTCAGGCGGCCGGCTGCCAACCGAGGGCGGGCCCGAGTTCGGTAGCCATGTCGGTGAGAATCTGGAGGTAGTCCGCCTGATCGAAAGTGAAGGGCAGGGCGAACGCCACCTCGTCGATTTCTTGGAAGGCGACGTGCGCATAAAGCTGCTCCGCGATCTGCTCGGACGTTCCGACCAGATCGGGGGCGAACATCAGCCGGGCCGGCCCTTGCGGAGTCGCGGTGCGCAGCAACCGCTTTCGGGCATAGTCCTGGTATTTCGCGCGCTGTTCCGGTGAGGCCGTGTCGGTCGGAATGACGACGAGCCCCTGACAGACCCGGGCACTGTCGCCGTCGGGGTGATGGCTGCGGAACGCCCGGATGTGCGAGAGCTGAATCTCGGCGAAATCCTCTGACTCCTCCGCCTTCACGACGCTGCTGGTCAAGAAATTCATCTCATGCTCGCCGGCCCACCGAGCCGATTGCAGGCTCCCGCCGCCGTACCACATCCGATTGCCCAGCCCGGCGGCCTGGGGCTGGACCCGATCGGAGAAGACCTCGAAGCCCTCGATGCCGCTGAAGTCGGTGACCGGCTTGCCACGGATGAAGTCCAGCAGTCGCTGCACTCGCTCGTAACTGAAGTCCTCGCGGTCGCCGGTGTCCGGATAGAGCGCCTGCTTGACCTGCTCGTAGTGAATTGGCGGGCCGACGCTGATCCCAGGATTGAGCCGCCCCCCGGACAGCAGGTCGACGGTTGCCAGGTCCTCGGCCAGCCGCAGCGGATTCTCCCAACCCAGCGGCATCACCGCGGTGCCGAGCTGAATCCGGCTGGTCCGCTGGGAGGCCGCCGCCAGTACCGCCACCGGAGACGAGATGCCGTACTGCAGGTGACGATGGCGCACCCACGCGCTGTCGAATCCGAGCCGCTCGCCCAGCTCGATGATCTCGAGGGTCGACTCGTGGCCGCGACGAGGATCCTGCTCATCGAACAGCCCGATGGTCAGGAAGCCCAGGCTCCGCAATGGCTCCGAGGTACGCGGCACAGATTTCCTCCATCACTCACGGCAGCTGCGCCGTGTTCTTTGACCTCGAATTCTTCCAGATGAACGAACGGGTCGGTGCGTTCATGATTCTCTGTGGAAACCCTCCCAATGATCTAGGCGTCCTCATAGAGTTTCGCGGTGACGTACCGCGACCTTTTCTTGGAGAGCGTGAGGCGATCATGCGTTATCTCAGACAATTCATAGTGATCTTGGCTTTAGTGGCCCCGTCCGTGGCGGCCGTTGCCGCCCCGGCTCAGGCCGCCGACGGGCCGCTCGTGAGCAACGGCTCCGTCCGGCTCTCATCCCTGGTGAACACGGTGGGGCCGGACGGAGTGAATGATCCGGAGCTGCCCGTCTCGAAGGAGGGCGACGAAGGCGAGGAGGGCGAGGAACCCGGTTCGCCGGCCGACGGGCCGAGGATCCGGGCCGGCCGCACGGCACCAGCCGGCGCCGAAGTCGGCCTGACCTTCGCCGGCCTCAACCACCGCGACAACCGACTGGCCAACGGTGGCAACCAGTTCTCCAGCGAGCCACCGGACCAAGCGCTCTGCGTAGGCCCGAACCACGTGCTGGAGGGCGTCAACACCGTACTGCGGGTATTCACCAAGAACGGCACGCCGGCCAGCCCGGTGATCTCGTTCAACGAGTTCTTCGGGTACCCGCCGTCGATCAACCGCACCACTGGTGAATTCGGCGCCTTCATCACCGATCCGGTGTGTCACTTCGACGCCGCGACCGGGCGCTATTTCCTCGTCGTCCTGACTCTGGACCAGGACGCGACGACCGGGCAGTTCACCGGCCGGAACCGGCTCGACATCGCGGTCAGCTCCTCGTCCGATCCGACCGGCACCTGGAAGCGGTATGCACTTCCGGTCCAGAACGACGGCACCGAGGGCACCCCCGACCACAACTGCGACCCCGACCCGGATCTGCCGCCCGAGGCCACCAACCCGTCCGCCTGCCTCGGTGACTATCCACATATCGGCGCCGACCGGTACGGCATCTACCTCACGACGAACGAGTACGCCTTCTTCGGTGACGGCACTCACGGTGGTTCGGCGTACACCGGCTCGCAGATCTACGCCATCTCCAAGAAGCAGCTCGCCGCGGGCGTGGACTCCCCCACGTTGGTGAACTTCAACAGCCCACGGCTCGGCCCGTTCCGCAGTTTCACCGTGTGGCCGGCGATCTCACCGGCAGGCCAGGAGTCGCGCGCGAACCGGGGAACCGAGTACTTCCTGAGCTCCACTCTCGGTGACGGCTCGGAGACCGGAAACACCGCGCCGTCCGAGAACCGGATCGGGCTCTGGGCGTTGACCGGCACCAGCACGCTGGACGCCGGCACGCCCGCGCTGCGCCTGCAGAACAAGCTGATCAAGGCGGACACCTACTCGTTGCCTCCCCAGGCGACGCAGAAGGATGGCCCGGCGCCGCTGCGCGACTGCCTGAACGATCGGGGTGACACCTTCGGTCCGGGGCTGGGCTGCTGGGCGCTGTTCCTTGCCGCCCCGCCTGAGGAGCAGGAGGAATTGTCTGACCTCGACTCCGGAGACACCCGGATGCAGCAGGTGGTGTACGCCGACGGCATGCTCTGGGGTTCACTCGGCACGGCTGTATCGGTGGGCAAGAAGCAGGCCGAGACCCGAGCCGGGGTGCTGTGGGTGGGTGTGCGGCCCGACTTCACCAAGCACGGGAAGCTCGATGGTCGGGTCCGGCGATCCGGATACGTCGGCTTGTCCGGCAACGACGTCACCTATCCCGCCGTCGGCGTCACGTCGTCCCACAAGGTGATCATGACGGCCACTCTCACCGGAAGCGATCACTACCCGAGCGCTTCGTACACCGTGCTCACCTCGGGTCGCCCGACGGTTCGGGTGATCTCCGAGGGGAAGGGGCCACAGGACGGCTTCAGCGGGTACACGGCATTCAACGATCCACCGCGCCCCCGGTGGGGTGACTACAGCGCCACCGCCGTGGACGGTGACCGCCTGTGGGTGGCAAGCGAAACCATCGAGCAGCGGTGCACTCTCGAGGAGTACATCGGCCCTGCAGATCTCAGCGAGGTCGGCAGCTGCGGAGGGACCCGGACGGCGCTGGCCAACTGGGCCACCAGGGTGAGCGCCCTGAACCTCTGAGAGTTGGTCCGGAGAACGACCGAGAGCCGGAACCGCCCCTCAACGGGGTGGTTCCGGCTCTGAACTGTTCCGGCTCTGAACTGTCCGGCTCTGAACTCGCGAGAGCCTTGCTCAGCTGACCGCTGCGGACGACTTCTCGCTGCCGGAGAGCTGCTTGATGAACTCGTGGATCTTCCGGGCTCGCTGCGAGTCCTCCTCCATCACCTGCCGGAAGAACGACGCGATCTCGGTCAGTCCGGCGTTCTCGGCATCACGAACGTACTGGCCGTAATCGTGGCCAGCCTTCAGCGAGTGGTATTGCACCGAGATGAGATCGAAAGTGACGTCATCAAAGCCGGTTTCACCGGTTGCCATGGTGGATCCTCCTCACTGTCGTACCTACGTCTCCACCATCCGTCCACGCCCGGAGCTTTGCAACCGCAGTGCCCCCGGAGTGCCGGGGTGGTCATCTCGCGAAAGCGACCGGACGTCGTATCGTGCGGCTCATCGCCGGATAGCCGAAACAAAGGAGATGATCTGATGTCACTGGAAGGAAAGAAGGTCGCTTTCCTGGTAGCGGCCGAAGGGGTCGAACAGGTAGAGCTGACCGAGCCCTGGAATGCCATCGAAAAGGCAGGTGGACACCCATTTCTCATCGTCGCCGGCGATCAGAAGACGGTGCAGGCGTTCAATCATCTGGACAAGGGCGACACTTTTGACGCCGACCTGCCGGTCGGCCGGGCCGGCGTCGAGGACTACGACGGGCTGGTCCTGCCGGGCGGGGTGGCCAACCCGGACTTCATTCGGACGAACCCGGAAGCGGTCGCCTTCGCCCGCGCCTTCGTAGAGGTGGGCAAGCCGGTTGCGGTGATCTGCCACGGCCCGTGGACCTTGATCGAGGCGGGAGTGGTGCGCGGTCGCCGGATCACATCCTGGCCAAGCCTGCAGACCGACCTGCGCAATGCCGGCGCCGACTGGGTGGACGCCGAGGTAGTCGTTGATGCCAGTGGCCCCGGCCCGCTAGTCAGCAGTCGCAAGCCAGACGATCTACCCGCCTTCACCAAGGCGATCTCGGACGTGTTCTAGGCCCAGGGTTCTCACCCTCAGTTCTCGCCTTCAGCTGGAGGGTCACCTTCAGCTGGAGGTGAGTTCGCCCAGCGTCACTTGCACAGTCCGGGACGAGCCGTTCCGCTGAATGGCCACCGGCACGGTCTGACCGACGTCCAATTGGGCGAGCACCGACGACAGACTCTGCAGATCCGTGACCGCCGCGTCGTTAATCTTGAGAATGATGTCCCCGACCTGGATTCCGGCCTTTGCGGCAGCTCCACCGGACACGACAGAAACAACACCCACCCCGGCCACGCCGCCCACCGGATCGGTCACGGTGGAAGCCTGGATACCCAGCGCGGCCCGGCCCGAGTCGGTCACCTTCCCGCTCTTCACCAACTGGTCAGCGATTCGCTTGACGGTGTTGGACGGGATGGCGAAGCCGATCCCTGGTGCGGCCCCGCCGCTATCCTGATTCGTGGCCGCCAGGGTCGGGATCCCGATCACCTGGCCGCGCAGGTTCACCAGGGCACCTCCGCTGTTGCCCGGGTTGATCGCCGCCGAGGTCTGGATCGAGTCCGGCAGCGTGGCACCGGGTGAATCCGCTGACTGCGGCTCGGTCAGGGTGCGCCCGGTGGCCGAGATGATTCCGTTCGTCACGCTGCTCGACAGCCCCAGCGGATTGCCCATCGCCAGGACGATCTGACCGAGTCTGGCTTGATCGGAATTACCGAAGCGGGCCGGGCGCAGATCCTTTTCGCCACTGACCTTGATCACCGCGAGGTCACCGGCCGGGAACGTACCGACGAGCTTGCCCTCGGTGGGGGACGGGCGATTGGCCAACTGCACCTGGAAGGTTTCGGCATCCCCCACCACGTGCGCGTTCGTGACGATGTCACCGGCCGCGTCGTAGATCACTCCGGATCCCAGCCCGGTGCTGGTCCTGATCTCCACCACCGAGGGGAGCACCTGCTTGATCACCGCCTCGTACTGAGACTCCAGGTCTGCACCCGCTGATCCGCCGGCACCAGCCTGGGACCCGGCAGATTCGGTGCCGCTCAGGGTTGCTGCCTGGTTCGCGGAGTCGGAATCCGAGCACGCGCAGATCACCGCGACGCTGAGGACGGCGGTGCCGAGCAACGTCATTGGCCGACCGGCGGTCCGGGGTCGACGGCGAATCCCATCCATTCGCCCTTCCTATCTTGTGACCTGGTAGATCGCATTCCGTACTGCCGAGAGGCGGGCGAATCAACAGGCTCACCGCCCGGAGAGGTCGGGTTCCAACCTGAGCGGACGTAGTTGCAACGGCTTGTCCATAATCCATGAACGCCCGGGCCCCTGACGGACGGCGCCTTCGACCACGATCGTCTCGTGCCTCGAGGACCAATCGGCCGCCAGCGCATGCTCCTGCTCACTGACCCGGATATCGAGCGTGGTCACATGTCCTCGACGCACCGTCTGAAGGCTGACCGCATAAGGACCGTCTGACTCGTCGCTGCGACCGACGACGCGCCCGGAGTAGTGATCGGAATATTGCTCCCGCTCCGCTCGGAGCAGTTCGGCGGCGCGCAGGACACTCTGCGCTTGCCCGCTGTCGAAACTCAATGATCTCGGCAACGACATGGACCCGGGGCCGGCGACGGCCCAGCGAAAGTGCATTGTCAGATCCGAAATGCGTTGGTCCTGGAGGATTTCACCCAGGGCTGAGCAGAACTCGCGACTGACGCCGGCCCGCACCCACTCAGCGTTGTCACCCATCCGCAGCGCCAGCGAGTCCTTCGGGGCGATCAGGTGGTGCACCGCCTGGAGCGACTCCGCGAAGGTTCGGGTTATTCGTCTCTCCATCGGCTCGCCATACTCTGTCTGCGACGCAGGCAACCGAACGACTATTGGAAAAACAAAGGACCCGTCTCCGGTGTGCGCCAGTTGCGCAGCATCAATAATTCCGTCGGCCAGCCGCGAGTAATTTCCTTTGATCTCCGGCTTCATTCCCATCGCCGTGGTACCGGCCGCCCGGAAAGCATCCCGGCCTCGTCCGATAACCTTCTCCGCAGATTTCCAAGGTATCCAGCCGCCGCCGATCCCAGCCCCAGTCACATGTACATCTATGACGTCGGCCGCTCCGTAGACGATCTCGTCGAAAACCTCGGAAAAGGACATTCCGGTGGCTAAGGAGATCCTTGAGATGAGCGATTTCGCCACTTTATAGTCATGGTCGACGGAAGCCGGGACGGCAAACTCCTCGACGTCCGGCCCGCCCCAGAGCGACCCGGCCGAACCCGATCCAAGCTTTTCCCAACCGCGGTTGCTCAAGAACGTCTCGACCCAGGCCGCCCGCGGCCGGATGCGCCCAGAATCCATCTAGGCTGCCCCTTCGGAACTGCGCAGGAAGTAGCCTCTGGCCGCATCCTTCCAGGTCAGAAAGGTTTCCCTGGTCAGCCGGTTCGCCTTCGGCACATGCAGGGTTTGACCACGCGACTGCAACTCGTTCACCTGGCACCAAAACGCAGCCACCCGCAGTCGAGTGTGATCCGCATGGTGCTCCAGCCAGCGCAGTTCCTGTGGATCAACAATCACCAGCACCAGAAATACCGGTAACCAGGACTCGGCCCACTTGTCCACCCACCGAGCCTCTACCGGCCAGGAAGCGGTCTCGGCATCGATCGCCAACTGCGAGGTGCATTTTATTTGCACTCGTACTTCCAACTGCCGGAAGGTGACGAGTCCGTCCACCGCAATGGCATCTTCATCTGGAGAAGTCTCGGCGAAACCGACACCGGCCTGCGCGCACACGTTTCGTACATACGCGACACCCATGCGCGCTTTACGTGCATTGGCCGTCAGCGGCGCAATTGACTCCATCGACGATGGAGCTGACCGCACCGAGAGATCGCTCACGACCTCACTGCTCGCCGGGAGTTCGACCACTGTTGAAACCCCCGCATCGCAGTCGCTGGACCCACCGTGCGTAACTATAGTGTCACGCTTTGGAGTCCAGCGACTGGCGATCTAGATCTTGCGGACCGAGATCAGTCGCTGGAGCAAGATGAAGACGAACAGCACGGTTCCTACGAAGATCTTGGTCCACCACGAGCTCAACGTGCCGTCGAACGAGATCAGAGTCTGGATCAAGCCGAGAACCATGACGCCCAAGACGGTTCCGAAGATGTACCCGGAGCCGCCGGTGAGGACGGTGCCACCGATCACGACCGCGGCGATGACGTCGAGTTCCATTCCGACGCCGTTCAGCGAGTACCCGGACAGCGTGTACAAGGTGTAGAGGATGCCGCCCAGCGCCGAGCAGAACCCGCTGATCGCGTACACCGATACCCGCACCTTGCCGACCGGCAAGCCCATCAGCAGGGCTGACTGCTGGTTGCCACCCACGGCGTAGACGGTGCGACCGAATCGGGTCAGGTGCAGCACGTAGGCCCCCACCGCGACCACTACCAGGGCGATCAGCACGCTCGGATTGACCGACAGCCCGCCCAGCAAGGGGATCTTCGTCTGCGCCAGGTCGGTGTAGAAGCCGTTGTTGATGGAAATCGAGTCGACGCTCACCACGTAACAGAGGCCCCGAGCCAGGAACATCCCCGCCAGGGTGGCGATGAACGGCTGGACCTCGAAGTAGTGGATCATCACGCCCATCGCGGCGCCCAGCAGGACGCCCATCAACAGCACGACGACCATCACCAGGATCGGGTTCCAGTGATGCTTTTCCAGCAGACTCGCGGACAACACGGTGGACAGGGCGACGACGGAACCCACCGATAGGTCAATGCCACCGGTCAGGATCACGAACGTCATGCCGACCGCGACCACCAGCAGGAAGCTGTTGTCGATCAGAACGTCGAGCAGCACCTGCGGCTGACCGAAGTTCTCATAGCGCAGCGATCCGATGGTGAACATCGCGAACAGCAAGCTGAACGTGGCCAGCATGGGGATGTAGCGCTGCTGCGGGGTGAGCCATCGAGTGGACTCCGCCTCGACTGCTTCTGGGACGATGATGGTGCTCACGCCGGCACCTTCCTCTGCTCTTGAATCTGCTCGATATCGGGCCCCACTACGGGCTTAGCTCGTCGGCGCGATATTCGGGCCCGGAACGACGGCGACTGGAGCAGGCAGACCGCGGTCACGACCAGGGCCTTGACCAGCATGGTGGTCTCCGGCGGGACGCCGGTGGTGAGGATCGTGGTGGTCAGCGTCTGGATCAGGAGGGCACCGATCACCGTGCCGGCCAAGGAGAATCGGCCGCCGGTGAGCGCGGTGCCACCGATCACCACGGCGAGGATGGCGTCGAGTTCGATGAACAGGCCGGCCGCGTTGCCGTCGGCGCTGTTCACGTTGGAGCTGATCATCAGCCCGGCGATGCCGGCCGTGACTGCGCAGAAGGCGTAGACCAGCCAGACCAGCCGACGCGAACGGATGCCCGTCAGCCTGCTCGCCTCGGCATTGCCGCCCACCGCTTCCAGCAGCAGGCCGAGCGCGGAGCGGCGGACCAGCACAGCGGAGAGGGCGAAGACGACCAACGCCACCAGGATGGAGAACGGCAGGCCAAGCCAGTACCCGCCACCGATCAGGGAGTAAGGGCTGGAATTGATCGTGGTGATCTGGCCGTCGGTGATCAGCTGGGCGATGCCTCGACCGGCCACCATCAAGATCAAGGTCGCGATGATCGGTTGAATCCCCAGACCGGCGACCAGGAACCCGTTCCACAGTCCCAGTACCACGCAGAGCGCAAGGCTCATTGCGATGGCGATCAGGACGCCGGAGACGCTGTCCTGATTCGGCAGCCCAGCGATGTGCCCGCAGGCAATGGCTGCCGCGATGGCTACCACCGAGCCCACCGACAGGTCGATCCCACCGGTCCCGATCACCAAGGTCATCCCAATGCCGACCAGGATGAGCGGTGCTCCCAGCCGCAGGATGTCGATCAAGCTGCCGTAGAGGTGGCCCTGCTTGACCTGGATCGAGAAGAAGGTCGGGGTGAAGAAGAGGTTGCTGAGCAGCAGCAGGATGAGAATCGCCACCGGCCAGAACAGTCGATGCCGGTAGATCGGCGCAATCTTGGCGATCATGACTCGGCTCCGCTCGCGATCATCGACATGATTGATTCCTGGGTCAGATCAACGTTGGGCAGGGATGCCACCAGCGTCCGATCCCGCAGCACGCCGATGGTGTCGCTGAGCCGGAGCACCTCCTCGAGTTCTGCCGAAACAAAGAACACTGCCATTCCGTCGCGGGCCAACCGCACCACGAGTTCCTGGATCTGCGCCTTGGCTCCGACATCGATGCCCCGGGTGGGTTCATCGAGGATGAGCAGCTTGGGCTCGGTCGCCAACCAGCGAGCCAGCAGAACCTTCTGCTGATTTCCGCCGCTGAGGTTGCCGACCGGCATCTCGGGATTGGCCGGCCGAATGTCCAGCGCCTCGATGTAGTGGGCGGCCAATTCGTCCTGCTTGCGTCGTGAGATCGGGCGAGCCCAACCGCGAGCTGCCTGCATCGCCATCACGATGTTCTCCCGCACGCTGAGCTCGGCCATCACCCCCTCGCCCTTGCGGTCCTCGGAGCAGAAGGCCACTCCACGGCTGATCGCTGTGGCCGGGGAGCGCAGGGCACCGGCCACCCCGCCGATCTCGATCGTTCCGCTGTCGGCATGGTCGGCACCGAAGAACAGGCGCACCACCTCGGTCCGACCGGATCCGAGCAGGCCTGCCAGGCCGAAGACCTCGCCCTCATGGACGACGATGTCGACCGGCGCGATCGCACCCTTTCGACCGAGCCCCTGAGCGGCCGCGACCACCGGACGCGCGGCGGCCTCCTCGGGACTGAGGTTGGAGCGCTGCTCCAGCTCGGTCAAGACCTTGAGTTCATGGCCGATCATCAGGTTGACCAGCTGAACCTTGCTGATCTCCGCGATCGGGTGCTCGCTGACCAGCTTCCCGTTGCGCAGAACGGTGATCCGGTCGGCGACCTCGAACACCTGGTCAAGGAAGTGCGAGACGAAGAGGATCGCCACGCCGTCCGCCCGCAGGCTCCGGATCACCCGGAACAGTTGCTCCACCTCGCCGGCGTCCAGGCTGGAGGTCGGCTCGTCGAGAACCAGTACCCGCGCGGAGATGTTGATCGCTCGAGCGATCGCCACCATCTGCTGGATGGCGATCGAGTGCGAGCCGAGCATGGAGCCCGGATCGATGTCGATCTCCATCCGCCGCAACAATTCACCGGCCCGCTGGCGCATCTCGGCGAACTTGATCCGTCCGAACTGGCGGGGTTCGCGACCGATGAAGATGTTCTCCGCGACCGAGAGGTTCGGGCAGAGGTTCACCTCCTGGTACACGGTGCTGATCCCGGCGTCCTGCGCCTCGCCCGGGCCGCTGACCCGCAGCTGGGCACCGTCGAGCCGGACCTCGCCGCCATCGATCGGATAGACGCCGGTGAGCACCTTGATCAAGGTGGACTTACCGGCGCCGTTCTCCCCCATCAGCGCATGTACTTCGCCGGGGAACAGCCGGAAGTCCACCCCGTCCAGGGCTTTCACCCCGGGGAAGATTTTGTGGATACCCCGCATGGTGAGAACGGGCTGCCTGGCGAGAACGGCCGGGTCGTCGTCCATCTACGTCGCTCCTCATCGAGCCTGCTGGTCGTCGCCTCGTCGTACCGGCGGCAGTGGTGTCGTGCACTCGCTGATCTCAATACTGGCGGTCTGTCATCTTCTCGGCCAGGGCCCGCAGAACCGACCAGTCAACCGACAGCGAGCGTGAAGGATATCCGGGGCAAGGTCAAGAGTTAACGATAACATTTTCGTAAATCCCCAGGTCGAATCCGCCAGTTTGGCCCTCCTGCAGCCTGGACGAGCAGTGATCCGTTCGGCCGACCGAGCTGGAGCCAAGCACTGGAAGGCGATTATTGTTAGCGATCACATCTGTACCGGACAGCCAGTTACGAAGCCGGCCGACTGGTGCTCCGGCGAACAACCAGCTCCGGAGTGATCACGATCCGTTCATCAGAGCCGGTTCCCGACTTGATCAACGCGAGCAGCGCCTCCAGGCTGCGCCGTCCGACGTCGCTGAACGGCTGACGCACGGTGGTCAGCGGGGGGATGAAGTTGGCCGACTCGGGCATATCGTCGAAGCCCACCACGCTGATGTCGTCCGGCACCGTGCGGCCGTGCTCGTGCAGGGCTCTCAACAGTCCGAGCGCCATCTGGTCGTTGGCGACAAAGACCGCAGTGGCATCCGGCATCCGGCTGAGAATCTGACCTGCCTCGTATCCCGACTGAGCGGTCCAGTCACCGCGCAGCATCGGCGGAATGTCCACCTGGGCTGCGGTCAGGGTCTCGGCCCAACCGCTGATCCGGTGCTGGGTCTCGTACCACCCGGCGGGACCGGTGACGTGCCAGACCGTCCGATGGCCCAACTCCAGCAGGTGCGTGGTGGCAAGCCGGGCACCGAGGGACTGATCGACGGAGATCACCGGCAGCGATGCGCCGGGCGAGCCTTCGACCGCAATCATCGGCAGGTGCCGGGCATGGGAGGAGAGCGCGTCGCCGAGTGAGATCAAGGGGGCGACCACGACGATGCCGTCGACGCCCTGTTTCTGAAGATTCATCAGAGCCTCGTCCAGCGCTCCGGCCTCCCCGTCACCGACGCTGGCCACAGTGATCATGTAGCCGGCTTCTCGGGCGGCCGCCTCGACGCCGTACAGCGTGGACATCGGGCCGTAGAGGGCGCTGGCGATCGTGATCAACCCGAGAGTTCGGGAGCGACCGGTGACCAGGGTCCGGGCGGCCGAGTTGGGCCGGTATCCGAGTTCCTCGATCGCGGCCACCACGAGCGCCCGGGTTCGCGGGCTGACGTTGGCGTTGCCATTCAGCACTCGGGACACTGTCTGATGCGAGACCCCGGCCAGGCGGGCGACATCATGCATGCCCGGACGCCGCTTGGATCCGGCTCGTGGCAGGTCACCCTCGTGCGGTTCGACCGCGAATGGCATGTTCGCCATGAATCACCACCACCTGTCCAGCGCTCGGACATCGATCGAGCCGCCCCCGACCTGGACGGACACCCCTTCGTTAACGTTAACATGAGGTGCCACTAGGTGGATCATTTCGTGGTGAAACGTCTTTCGCCGAATCTGGCGCTATTCCGGCACCGGCAACAGACCGTGTCGGCGCATCAGGTCTTGTTCCTGCTCCACCGTCGGCGACGTCGCCAGCCACAATTCGTGCAGTTCCCGAAAATAGCCATCGAGTGCCGGACTGTGCAAGATCAGCACCCGGGCCGAGGCCTGACTGCGGTTGACGAAGCTGTGCGCCACCCCGCCCGGGACGAGTACGAAGCCACCACCGGCAACCGATACCCGGTCATCGTCCAAATCGAAGTCCAGGGTGCCGTCCAGCAGATAGAAGGCCTCCGTGCAGCCCGGATGCCGGTGCCGGGGTGGGGGTCGCCCGCCGGGCGGCAGCACGCGCTCCATCAGGGAGAAGGCGCCGCCGGTGGTCTCTGCCAGCGCCTTGAAAACCAGGACGCTCCCCCGGGCGGTGAGCGAGGTCCCTTCGCCCGGGCCAAGGATCAAGGCCGCATTCTCCACAGGATTTTCCACAGTCTCATCGTCGGGTGGGCCGGAACAAGCTTAACCTCGTAGGATCGCGGGATGGTCGCGACGGGAACCGAACTCATCGTCGACCGGCCGGACGCCGCACTCGGCGTCCTGAGCCGGGTCTTCGGCTACGACGCGTTCCGGGGCAACCAGCGCGAGATCATCGATCACGTCATCAGTGGTGGCGACGCACTGGTCCTGATGCCCACCGGTGGCGGCAAGTCGCTCTGCTATCAGATCCCTTCGCTGGTTCGCGATGGCGTCGGCGTGGTGATCTCGCCGCTGATCGCGCTCATGCAAGACCAGGTCGACGCCTTGCGAGCGCTCGGCGTCCGGGCCGGTTTCCTGAATTCCAGCCAAGACTTCGCCGCCCGCCGCGAGGTCGAGACCGCTTTCCTGAGTGGCCAACTGGATCTGCTCTACCTCGCCCCGGAGTCGCTGGGCGGCGGATCCTCACCGACGATGCGGTTGCTGGAGCGGGGCAAGATCGCTCTGTTCGCGATCGACGAGGCACACTGTGTAGCCCAGTGGGGGCACGACTTTCGGCCGGACTACCTCGCGCTGTCGATGCTGCACGAGCGCTGGCCGGAGATTCCCCGAATCGCCCTCACCGCCACGGCCACCAGCCGAACTCATGCCGAGATCGCGACCCGGCTAAAACTCGACGAGGCAAAGCATTTCGTCGCCAGCTTCGACCGTCCCAACATCCAGTACCGGATCGTCGCCAAGAACGAACCGCGCAAGCAGTTGCTCGATCTGCTGCGCTCGGAGCATTCCGGCGACGCCGGCATCGTCTACTGCTTGTCCCGGGCATCGGTGGACAAGACCGCCGAGTTCCTGGTGCGCAGCGGGATCGCCGCCCTGCCCTACCACGCAGGCCTGGACGCTCGAACCCGAGCCGCGAATCAGTCCCGGTTCCTGCGCGAGGACGGTCTGGTGATGGTCGCAACGATCGCCTTCGGGATGGGCATCGACAAGCCGGATGTCCGGTTCGTCGCGCACCTCGACCTGCCGAAGTCGGTCGAGGGCTACTACCAGGAGACCGGGCGGGCCGGTCGAGACGGGCTGCCGTCGACCGCCTGGCTGGCGTACGGGCTGCAGGACGTCGTCCAACTCCGAAAGATGATCGACAGTTCCGAGGGTGACTTGGCGCATCGGCGAATGCTGGCCGGTCACCTCGACGCCATGCTGGCGCTGTGCGAGACGGTCGACTGCCGCCGAGTGCGCCTCCTGGCGTATTTCGGTCAGGACAGCAAACCCTGCGGCAACTGTGACACCTGCCTGAACCCACCTCAGTCCTGGGACGGCACGATCCCGGCGCAGAAACTGCTGTCCACCGTGCTGCGCTTGAAGCGCGAGCGCGGTCAGAAGTTCGGCGCCGGGCAGTCGATCGACATCTTGCTCGGACGCCGGACCGAGAAGGTCACCCAGCACAACCACGACACGCTCACCGTCTTCGGCATCGGCACCGATCTCGAAGAGGCCCAGTGGCGCGGGGTGGTTCGGCAGTTGCTGGCTCAAGGCCTGCTCTCGGTAGAGGGTGATTACGGCACGCTGGTACTCAACGAGGCAAGTGGAGCGGTATTGAGCCGCGAGCG
>DATINJ010000113.1:0-44535 GCA_035474375.1 Kineosporiaceae bacterium
TCAGCAGCGGGTGATGATGGTGGCGGTGGAGAGGGCGCCGCCGGCGCACATCGCGATCAGCGCGGTCGAGGCGTCCCGCCGTTCGAGTTCATGCAGTGCGGTGGTGATCAGGCGAGCGCCGGTGCTGCCCACCGGATGCCCGAGAGCGATCGCTCCGCCGTTCACGTTGACTCGGTCCGGGTCCGCGCCGTGCACCGCGCTCCAGGACAGCACCACCGAGGCGAAGGCCTCGTTGACCTCGAAGACGTCGATATCTTCGATCTTCATGCCGGCCCGCTCCAGCACCCGCTGAGTGGACTGCACCGGCCCGTCCAGGTGGTAGTACGGCTCGGCCCCTACCAGGCACTGCGCGACGATCCGGGCTCTGGGCGTCAAACCCTGCGCCCGAGCACGGTCTTCGTCCATCAGCAGGATGGCCGCCGCGCCGTCCGAGATCTGGGAGGACGTGCCCGCCGTGTGCAGGCCGTCCGGCAGCACCGGACGCAGCGCCGCCAATCCCTGCGCGGTGGTGGCCCGCAGACCTTGGTCCCGCTCGACGAGTCTGGTCTCGCCGGTCGGCGTCCCGTCCTTGTCCAGCTCCGGAGCGGAGACCGGGACGATCTCGGTGTCGAAACGGTGCTCGGCCCAGGCCTGCGCGGCGTTCAGCTGGGAGCGCAGCCCGAAATCGTCGACCTCAAGCCGGCTCAGCCCGCGTCGTTCGGCGATCCGCTCGGCGGCGGCGTACTGGTTCGGCAGGTCGATGTCCCAGGAGTCCGGCCGGGGTTTGCCAGCGGTGCCGACGTTGCTGCCCAGCGGCACCCGACTCATCATCTCGATCCCGCAGGAGACTCCGGTATCAATCGTTCCGGCGCTGATCAGCGCTGCGATCAGATGGGTGGCCTGCTGTGCCGAGCCGCACTGGCAGTCGATCGTCAGGCAGCCGGTCTGATGCGGCAGACCGGCGCTCAGCCACGCCGTCCGGGTGATGTTCAGCGCCTGCTCGCCTGCCTGGGACACGCAGCCGCCGATCACCTGCTCCACGTCGGCCGGCTCGACCCCGGCCCGTTGGACGGCGGCTTGCTGAGCGATGCCGAGCAACTCGGCCGGGTGCAGCCCGGACAGCCAGCCGCCCCGCTTCCCGATCGGTGTGCGCACGGCGGAGACGATGACCGGCTTACCCACGAGTGCACTCCCTCAGTTGAAAAGATCCTGCCTCCAAACTAGAACACGTTACTGTTGCTATCGACAAGCAGTGGCTGCATACCTTCCGCGCCAGTCGTCGATATGCTTCAATCCACTGTGGAACGCGTTGCACATAAGTCCACTCGGCCGAAGAAGGTCAGGAGACAAAGTCATGACCGCGCCCAACCTCCCCGCCGGCTTCGACTTCACCGATCCGGATCTCTATGCCCAACGGGTCCCGCTGGAGGAGTTCGCCGAGTTACGGCGCACCGCGCCGGTCTGGTGGAACGCCACTGAGCACCGTGCCGCCGGCTTCGACGACGACGGCTACTGGGTGGTGACCCGGCACGCCGACATCGTGGAGATCTCCCGTAACAGCGAAGTCTTCTCGTCGAACGAGAACACCGCCCTGGTTCGGTTCGCCTCCGACATCCCCCGGGAGATGATCGAGTGGCAGCGGGTGATCATGCTCAACATGGACCCACCCAGGCACACCGATCAGCGCCGGATCATCTCCCGGGGATTCACCCCGCGAGCGATCAACGGCCTGCGCGAGGTGCTGGCCGAGAAGGCCCAGCGGATCGTCACCGATGCCCTCGCTCGCGGAGAGGGTGACTTCGTCAACGACATCTCTGTCGAACTGCCGCTCCAGGCGATCACCGAACTGCTGGGCATCCCGCAGGAGGATCGCCGGAAGATCTTCAACTGGTCGAACGAGATGGTCGGCTACGACGACCCCGATTTCGAGGTTGACTCCGAAACAGCCGCCGCGGAGATGCTCGGCTACTCGATGGAGATGGCAGAAGAGCGCGCTCGCTGCCCGATGGATGACATCGTGACGAAGTTGGTGACCGCCAACATCGACGGTCAAGGGCTGACGTCGGACGAGTTCGGGTTCTTCGTCATCATGCTGGCGGTGGCCGGCAACGAGACGACCCGGAACGCGATCAGCCACGGGATGAACGCCTTCTTGGACAACCCGGAGCAATGGGAGCTGTACAAGGAAGGCCGCCATCGCACCGCGCCGGACGAGATCGTCCGCTGGGCGACGCCTGTGGTGGCGTTCCAGCGCACCGCGTTACACGACACCCAGGTCGGCGGGGTGGACATCGCGAAGGGGCAACGGGTGGCGATGTTCTATGCCTCGGCCAACCAGGACACCGAGGTGTTTGATCACCCTGAGCGCTTCGACATCACCCGAGACCCCAACCCGCACCTGGGTTTCGGCGGCACCGGCGCGCACCACTGCATCGGCGCGAACCTGGCCCGGCTGGAGATCGACCTGATCTTCAACGCGATCGCCGACCACATGCCGAACATCACCAAGGTCGCCGAACCCCGTCGGCTGCGCTCGGGCTGGATCAACGGAATCAAGGAACTTCGCGTCCGGTACACCTGATTCGAGAGGCGGGGGACATGCCAATGAAGACGGGGAACGGGGGACGGCGCGTGGTGAGGCCGGTCAGCCTGCTGGCCGGGCTGTGCCTGGCCGGTGCCCTCACGGCGCTGCCCGCACAAGGCGCCACGACGCAGCTTCGGCTCATCCCGGGCAGCTACCTGCCCACCGCGGCCGCCACCTCCTCCGCCGCGTTGGCCATCTCCGCGTCCGGCCTGATCGCCGGGGCAGCCGACGGATCGCCGGTGGTGTGGCGCGGCGGGCGGATGCGGCAATTGCCGTATCCCACCGGGGTCATCCCGACCGGGGCGAGCGCGATCGCCGGCGAGGCCACCGCGGCCGTGCGCAGCGTGACGGGTGCCGATCTCGTGGCCGGCGACGTCACTTTCCAAACCCCGGCCGGGTTCAGCAGCAGCGCGGTGATGGTCTGGCAGGCGGGTCAGCCGAGGTTGCTTCAGGGGCAGGCGCTGGCCCACGTGCTCGACGTCAACGCCGCCGGCGACGCCCTGGTGGTCAACGGCCTTCCGCGGCTCGGGTTGACCTTCACGGTGCAGCGCGCCGACGGCAGCGTGACTACCGTTCCGTTCACCGCGGTCGCTCTGGACTCGACCGGGCGCCCGGCCGGGCTCCGGTACGACATCGGGGCCGGGGTTTTCGCGGCCCACGCGGTTCGCCTCGACGGCGAGACGACGACCGTGCTCGACGCTCCCGCCGGGGTGTCCAGCGCCGTCAACGACGTCGCATCGGACGGCACCATGTGCGGTGAAACGTTCACCCTGAGCCTGTCTTCCACCGGGTCCAGTCCGATCAGGCTGGAACGCCATGCGGTGCTCTGGCGAGCGGACGGCACGCTGGTCCCGCTTTCGGCTCCGGGCACCCAGAGTTGGTGCACGAAGATCGCCAACGGTCGGGTGGCAGCCGGGCAGTACGTCTCCGCGGACGGCACCACCAGCGCCGTGCTCTGGCGCGACGGAACAGCCACCGCCGTCGGCCCAGCGAACCTCACCACCGAAGTCACCGGGGTGAATCGTTCCGGACAAGTCATCGGCACGGGGTATTCCGCAGCCGAGCACCTAGGTTTCGTCGCTCGGGCCGGTGGCTGGCACGAACTCGTTGTCCACGGTGCCGACTCAACCCAGCCCAGGGCGATCAATGAGGCCGGCACGGTCGTCGGGACGGCGACCACCACGGCCGGCACCCAGCGCGCCGCGGTCTGGCAGACCCGTTAGTCGGAGGTCTAGGTCACCGGAGGTCTAGGTCATGGGACGTCGTTCGCGCGGATTCGTGGTCGGGGCTGCTTCGGCCGTCCTGGCGGTTTCGGTGGGCACCGTGGTGCCCACCCTCACCCGGTCCGCCGGGTCGATTGCGTCGGTCGACGCGGTCCACGTCCGGACGCCGGGGCGGGGCAGCCCGCTCGGCTCCGACCTCGCGGTGGTCGACCGGTCGACGGCCTGGACCCAACTGTCCAAGCTCAAGCTCGACTTCCCGACGTACCACCCGGAAGGGCTCGCCGTCACCCGCGAGCGCTTCTATCTCAGCTCGACGCAGATCATCGAACCCCCGCAGAAGTACCCGACCCCGGTCGATGGCTTCGACCGCACTCCCGGCAAGGGTGTCGGCCACCTCTTCGTCATCGACCGGGCCGGAAAGCTGCTCAAGGACATCATTCTCGGGCAGGACATCGTCTACCACCCGGGCGGGATCGACCTGCATGGGCACGACCTGTGGGTGCCAGTGGCGCAGTACCGACCCGACAGCAGCGCAGAAATCGATCACATCGACACCCGGACCCTGAAGGTTACCCGGCGGTTCACGGTGAACGACCACATCGGGGGCATCATCTATGACGCGTCCAGAGGCCGGTTGGTGGGCAACAGCTGGGGGTCGCGCACCTTCTACGAATGGACGCTCGGCGGGCGGCAGATCCGGACCTGGCGGAACCCGGAGAACCTGATCGACTTCCAGGACTGCCAGTACGTGCCGACCGCCAAGATGGCCTGCGCGGGCGTGACGAACCTGCCGCAGACGCCGACCGCGGGTGGAGCAGCGGCGGTCTATGAACTCGGCGGGATCACGCTGATCGATCTGCGTACTCGGGCGATCATCAACGAGTTTCCGTTTCAGCAGTGGTCCGACGCTGGCCACGTGATGACCCGCAACCCGGTGAAACTGACTGCCAGCGGGAAGGTTCTGACGATGTGGGCCGCCCCCGACAACGGCGAGGAAGTGGCCGGCACCCAGATCTATACCTGGCAGGCCACGGTCAACCGTTGACCCCGGCCGCCCGCCGTCTCCCGTGATCATGCACGGTTACTCTTCCCGTGATCATGCACGGCTACTCCTTTCCGTGATCATGCACGGTTGCCCGCTCAGCCGGAGAGTAAGCGTGCATGATCACGGGTAAGAGGGCCCAGCCGGAGAGTAAGCGTGCATGATCACGGGTAAGTGAGCTCAGCCGGAGAGCAAGCGTGCATGATCACGGAAAAAGAGGGCTCAGGGTTTGGTGGAGCGCAGTACCCACATGGCGAAGAATTGCGAACCGCCGCCATAGGCGTGTCCGAGCGCGGTTCGGGCGCCGTCCACCTGATGGTCGCCTGCTCGCCCCATCACCTGCATTGCCGCCTCGGCGAAGCGCAGCAGGCCGGAGGCGCCGATCGGGTTGGAGCAGAGCACCCCGCCGGAGGGGTTCACCGGCAGTCGCCCGCGCAGTTCGGTGACGCCGGACTCGGTCAGCTTCCAGCCCTGCCCCGGTTCGGCGAACCCCAAATTCTCCAGCCACATCGGCTCGAACCAGGAGAACGGCACGTAGATCTCGGCGACGTCGACCTCGGTCAGCGGGTCGGTGATGCCGGCCTGCTTCCACAGTGCCGCCGCCGCGTCCCGGCCGGCGGCCGGGTTGACGTGGTCTCGCCCGGCGAACGTGGTCGGTTCGGTGCGCATCGCGGTAGCGTGAATCCAGGCCACCGCGCCCGGGGCGGCGGCGGCTGCGGCTTCGTCGCCGAGCACGATGGCGCAGGCGCCGTCCGAGGAGGGGCAGGTCTCGTCGTACCGGATCGGATCCCACAGCATGGTCGAGGCCCGGACCGAGTCCAGGGTGATGTCCGGCTGGCGCAGGTGCGCGTACGGGTTCAGGGCGCCGTTCAGCCGATCCTTCACCGCGACCATCATCCCGATGTGGTTCGGTGCCCCGGAGCGGCGGATGTAGGAGCGTACGTGCGGCGCGAAATAGCCGCCGGCTCCGGCGTGCACCGGCATCGCGAACGGGATGGGAATCGAAAGCGCCCACATCGCATTGGATTCCGACTGCTTCTCGAAGGTCACCGCGAGCACCCGGCGATGCGTACCCGATTGCACCAAGCTGGCCGCGACCAGCGCGGTGGAGCCGCCGACCGACCCGGCGGTATGCACGCGCAGCAGCGGCTTCCCGACCGCGCCCAGGGCATCGGCGAGCGCCAGTTCGGGCATCATCACCCCCTCGAAGAGATCGGGGGCCTTACCGAGCACGACCGCGTCGATATCGGCCGAGGTCAGCCCGGCGTCCGCCAAGGCTCGGTCGATCGCTTCGCGGCAGAGCCCGCCAAGAGACACATCGGTGCGCCGACTGGTGTGATGGGTCTGGCCGGTGCCGAGAACCGCTGTGGGGTGCTTCATCACTGCGCCTCCATCGTGCAGACCAGGTTCTGCTGCAGGGCCGGTCCGCTGGTGGCGTGGGCCAGCACCCGATCGGCGTGGGAGCCGAAGATCTGTTGGGCGGCCGAACCGATCCGGCACAGCCCGGCGGCGAACATCGGATTGCCGGTCAGGACCCCGCCGGACGGATTGATCCGGACCTCGGCGCCCAGGCCGAGGGCCTGCCGCAACAAGAGTTCCTGGTGGGTGAACGGGGCGTGCAACTCGGCTACCTGGACGCCGTCCGAGCCACCGAGAGCCAGCATGCTGGCGGTGCTCGACGGTGAACCGGTGAGATCACGAGTGCCCAGCGCGGACGATTCCACCCGGTGCTCGATGCCGGTGATCCAGGCCGGACGATCGATCAGGTCGCGGGCCCGGTCATCGGCGGCGAGCAGCACGGCGGCAGCACCATCGGTGATCGGTGCGCAGTCGTGCTTGCGCAGGGGATCAGCGAGATACGGCCTGGAAAGCAAGCTTTCGACGTCCACCAGGCCACTCAGCTGAGCGTTCGGAGTGTTGACGGCGTCGGCTCGGCTGCGGGCGGCGACCTCGGCCATCTCGCGCTCGGTCCATAATCCGGCGTCCAGTCCGAGCCTGGCCTGCAAGGCCGCAATGCTGACCGAGTCCGGCCAGAGAGGGGCAACGGTGTAGGGGTCGGTCTGCAGCGCGAGCAACCGCCGGAGCAGGCCGGCCGAGGACTTCCCGAACCCGTAGACCAGCGCGGTCTTTACTTCTCCGGTGCGGATTTTCAGCCAGGCCTCGAACACGGCCCAGGCGCCGTCGGCCTCGACGTGTGACTCGTTCACCGGGGGGAAGGCGCCGATCGAATCGACCGCGGTGACGAAGGAGAAGGCTCGCCCGGCCAGATAGTCCGAGGATCCGGAACACCAGAACCCGACGTCGTCCTTCGTCATTCCGGCTTGTTCCAGCAATTCGCGGAAGATCGGGATGAGCTGTTCGACGCCGTTCGAGGTGGTGTCGCTGGTGCGGACCAGGGGAGACTGGGCAAAGCCGACCACGGCCACCGCTGGACCGGGATATCTCATCGGGGCTCCTCGACGAATCACAAGTGCTGGGCGTAGGACTCGTAGGGGGCGTCCGGTTCGCCGGTGGGCCGGAAATGATCGATGTTCTCCAGCGTCGGCCCCCACTGCTCGCGAGGTCGCCAGACCGCTTGCACCCGCATTCCCATCCGGACGTCCTGCACGGAGCACTCCAGAATCAGGTGCAGGAAGGCGATGTCCGCGCCGTCGAGCAGGACATAGGCAGCGACGTAGGGTGGGGTGATGCGCTGCCCGAGAAACGGGACATTAACGATGCAGAACGTGGTGATCGTGCCGGTGTCCGGCAGTTCGACCTGCTCGACGGTCGCCACGCCGTCCACCGGGCAAGCGCTTCGCGGTGGCACGTAGACCTTTTCGCACACCGGGCAACGCTGGCCGATCAGTCGCCCTTCGAGCAGCCCGCGCAGGAAGTTGCTCTCTTCATGGGAGGCGGTATGCAGGTATTCGAGATGGATCGGCGCGGTCAGCATGGTCACCGGTTCGGTGGGACGCACGGAGGCGGGCGGTGTTTCGCCAGGGTCGCGATCGAGCGGCTCGAAGCACTCGATATCCCGGATGCTGCCGATCGGCTCGGCCACCCATCGCGCCCGTACCCGTAGGCCGGTACGGATCTGCTCCGGCGGCGCGTCGACGGCATGCAACATGTTGGTGTCCGCGCCGTCCAGCCGGATCAGTGCCCAGGCGAAGGGATGCGACAACGGCTGCCCCTCGAGTGGCGTCGGCATCCAGGACCAGGACACCACCTCGCCCTGCGCTGCGACCTCGACCAGTTCGGTGAGCGGCTCCGCCGTCACCGGGTCGTACTCCACCGGCGGGGCATGCACTCGGCCGTCCGACCCGCGAATCCCCAGGATTCGACGGTCTCGCAGCGCGGTCATGAAGCCGCCCAGTATCGGCCCCAGCGAGCGGGTGTAGTCGAAGTCAAGGATCAGCGGCGCACTCAGTGGAGCGGCCGAGGAGGAGCGCGTCGCAGGACTCACGCCACGAGTAGAACACGTTCTTGATTCATGCGGCAAGATGAGAGTTTACTCAACGCCGGAGGTGTCGCGATGAAGCTGGGACTGCAACTCGGGTACTGGGGAGCCGATCCGCCGCGAGATGCGGCCAAGCTGGTGGTTGCCGCCGAACAAGCCGGTTTCGATGCGGTCTTCGCGGCGGAGTCCTGGGGGTCCGACGCCTTCACCCCACTCGCCTGGTGGGGTTCGAGTACGTCGTCCGTGCGGCTCGGAACATCGGTGGCGCAGCTCTCGGCCCGTTCACCGGCCGCCTGCGCGATGCAGGCGCTCACCCTCGACCATCTCTCGAACGGGCGCTTCGTGCTGGGGTTGGGGGTGTCCGGCCCGCAGGTCGTGGAGGGCTGGTATGGGCAGCCGTTCGCTCGGCCGCTGGCCCGCACTCGGGAGTACATCTCGGTGATCCGCCAGGTGCTGAGCCGCCAGGCCCCGGTGCGTAGCGACGGCCCGTACTACCCGTTGCCCTATACCGGGCCGGGTTCCACCGGGCTGGGCAAGCCGCTGCGTTCGATTACCCATCCGCTGCGCGCTGACCTGCCGATCTGGCTCGGTGCCGAAGGACCACGCAACGTCGCGCTGGCTGCGGAGATCGCCGACGGCTGGCTGGCGGTCTTCCATTCAGTGCGACTGGCTGGGGTCTTCGAGGAGTGGCTGGCCGATGGCTTCGACCGCCCGGGAGCTCGCCGCAGCCGGGCGGATTTCGAGGTGGTGGCCAACTGCCAGATCGTGGTCACCGACGATCCGGCGGCCGAGCGCCAGCTGCTCAAGCCCTCGATGGCGCATTACATCGCCCGGATGGGAGCGCCCGAACTGAACTTTCATGCGGACCTGTTCCGGCGGCTCGGCTACGACGAGGACGTCGCTCGAATCAACGCTGCGGCTGCGGCCGGGCGTTGGGACGACGCGGTGGCGGCGGTTCCGGATGAATTGATCGACGAGATCGCGATCGTCGGTGATGCGCAGCGAGTTCGGTCGGAAGTGGCGCGCCGGGAGGAGGCTGGAGTCTCGATGTTGCTGATGCACTGCCGTGACGTCGCTCAGCTGAATTTGATTGCTGATACTCTCGCCGACCCTTGTCTCGGAGATATAACACGTTCTACCTTGAGCGGATGAACACGCCGGGTTTATGGAACATCGCGCGCGAACAGCCGACTATGACCGCGGTGGTAGGGCCGGACGGCGAGCGCCTGGATTACGCGGAACTCGCTGCCCGCGCCGACCGATACGCGCGCGGGCTGCAAACCCTCGGCCTGCGCCCGGGCGACACGCTGGCGATGATGCTGCCGAACGGCGTCGACCTGATCGCGGTGTACTTCGCCGCGACCCAGATCGGCCTGTATGTGGTACCGGTGAACTGGCATCTGGTCGGCGCCGAGGTCGCCTATCTGCTGGCCGATTCGGAGGCGAAGGTCTTCGTTGCGCACCAGCGCTTCGACGCCGTGGCCGTCGAGGCGGTCGAAGGCGCCCGAGTGGCGGCGGGGACGGCGGGCAGCCCGATCACCCGGTTCGCCGTCGGTGAGGTGCCCGGATTCGCGCCGCTGGCCGATCTCGGCGCCGATGAGCAGCCCGGCCGCCCGGCCGAACGCACGCTGGGCGCGCCGATGGTCTACACGTCCGGAACCACCGGCCGGCCGAAGGGCGTGCGCCGTCCACTGACCGGCGCGGATCCCGACGAAATGCCGGCCGCGGGGCGCTGGTTCTTCGGCATCTTCCAGCTCCAGCCGTTCGACGGGCATGTGCATCTGTGCTGCTCGCCGCTCTATCACACGGCCGTGCTGAACGTTGCGACCCTGGCGATCCAGCACGGCCATCCCGCCGTGCTGATGGACCGCTTCGATGCCGAGGAGATGCTGCGGCTGATCGATCGCCACCGGGTCACCTACAGCCACATGGTGCCGACCCAGTTCAGTCGACTGCTGGCGTTGCCCGAACAGATGCGTAACGCCTACGACGTGTCGTCGCTGCGCAACATGATCCACGGCGCTGCGCCCTGCCCGGCGGAGGTGAAGCGGCAGATGCTCAAGTGGTGGGGCCCGGTGGTCACCGAGTACTACGCGGCGACCGAGGGCGGCGGGGCAACGATCACCGCGACCGAGTGGCTGGAGCGCCCGGGATCGGTGGGCAAGGCGTGGCCCGGTTCGGTAATCCGAATTTTGGACGACGCGGGTCAGGACGTGCCGGTGAACACCCCGGGCCTGGTCTACCTGCGGATGGGAACCTCCAACTTCGAGTACCACGGAGACAAGGAGAAGACCCAGGCCGCCCGGGTCGGTGACCTCTTCACGCTGGGGGATATCGGCTACCTGGACGACGAGGGCTACCTGTATCTGTGTGACCGCAAGAGCGACATGATCATCATCGGTGGTGTCAACGTCTATCCGGCAGAGATCGAGGGTGAGCTGTCCAGCCACCCGGCGGTCGCGGACGTCGCCGTTTTCGGTATCCCGCACCCGGAGTGGGGGGAGGAGATCAAGGCGGTCGTCCAGCTGGCGGAGGGCGTGCAACCGAGTGACGAGCTGGCCACCGAGCTGATCGAATTCGTCCGGCGCCGGCTGGCCGGCTTCAAGGTGCCGCGCAGTGTCGACTTCGCCGAGGAATTGCCGCGCGAGCCGAACGGCAAGCTCTACAAGCGCCGACTGCGAGACCCGTACTGGGAAAACGCAACTCGCCCGATCTAGCGGCCGCCTTCGGCGCGATCGACCGAAAGGGCCTACCCGAGACAAGATCGCCGACCGTGCCCGGTTCTGTGCGGATTGACGCCACGAAAGCGGGCGCGGCTGGCGATCATGCGAGAGCGACGCGATCGGCAAGGTGCCTCGCCGTGATCATGCATGGTTGCCCGTCTCAAGCGGGCAACCGGGCATGAACGCCGATGATCGTGCCGATCACCCCGCTGGATGAAGTGCGGGGCGAGCGGCCGTGCCCAACCGTCTGCGGTGATCATGCACGGTTACCCGCTTAGAGGTGGGTATCCGTGCATGATCGCGGGCCGTGGGTGGGTAATCGTGCATGATCACGGGGAGATAGGCGGCAGGGGCAAACGCGGTGACGATCAGCGGCCGTGGAATTCGGGGCGGCGCTTGGCGGCGAAGGCGCGGGGGCCTTCCTTGGCGTCCTCGCTCATGAAAACCGCCGTGCCCAGCTTGGCCTCCAGGGTGAAGGCCTCGTTCTCGGGCATCCCCTCGGTCTCCCGGATGGTCCGCAGGATCGCCTGCACGGCCAGCGGGCCATTGGCGGCGATCAGATCGGCGATCTCCAGCGCCTTCGACAACGCCGTGCCGTCCGGCACCACATACCCGATCAGCCCGAAAGACAGCGCCTCGGCGGCGGTGATGTGCCGGCCGGTGAGGAGTAGATCGGCCGCCAGCGTGTAGGGGATCTGGCGGGTCAGCCGGACCGCCGAGCCGCCGAGCGGGAACAACCCCCAGCGGGCCTCGGCAACCCCGAACCGAGCGCTCTGGCCGGCCACCCGGATATCGGTCGCCTGCAGGATCTCGGTGCCGCCGGCGATGGCCGCACCCTCGACGGCGGCAATCAGCGGCTTGGTCAGCCGCCGCCCTTTGAGCAGCGAATCGATCCGGCTCAGGTCCGAAGCGTCCACCGTGAACGCTTCCCCCGGGGGTGCCGCCGCCATCGCCTTGAGATCCGCCCCGGCGCAGAAGGCACCGCCGGCGCCGGTCAGCACGCAGACCCGGATCTCCGGATCGGCGTCCACCCGATCCCAGGCTTCGCGCATGATCGCCAGCATCGCCGGGCTGAGCGCATTCTTGGCGGCCGGCCGGTTCATCGTCACGACCAGGACATGCCCGCGCTGTTCTACCAAGCAATCGGGTTCGGCGGTCGGCGTGGGTGGCGTGGGGGTGGGGGTCATCTGTGCTCCAGACCATCGAATGGGCCTTCAGTCAGAGCCGAGGGCCGCAGAGGATTGTGGAGAACAATAACATGTTCTACTTTTGTGGCCATGGCGCTGACCGTTGCAGATCTCGTTGAACACTCCGTCGACGTGGTACCGGACCGGATCGCGGTGATCTGCGGGGATCGCCGAGCGACCTATGCCGAACTCGAGGCGAGGGCCAACCGCCTAGCCCACCACCTGGCGAAACATGGCGTGCGTGCGGGTTCGCACGTCGCGGTTTTCGCGACCAACTCGATGGAGACCGTCGAGACCATGCTCGCGGTAACCAAGCTGCGAGCAGTCTCGATCAACGTGAATCATCGTTTCACCGAGAACGAGTTACGGTATCTGCTGAGCAATTCCGATTCGGTGGCACTGGTCCACCAGCGGGCCGCCTCCGCGAATGTCGCCGCAGTGCTGCCGGATCTGCCGCTGCTGCGGCACGTCATTGTCGTCGAAGACGGCAGCGACCCGAGCGCTGACCCGGCGAGCCAGGCGGTGGAGTACGAAGCGGCGCTGGCCGCCGAATCACCGGAGCGGGACTTCGAGCCTCGCGATCCCAGCGACCTCTACCTGCTCTACACCGGGGGCACCACCGGCCATCCCAAAGGGGTGATGTGGCGGCACGAAGACGTCTGGCGCGCCCTCGGCGGTGGCGTCGATTTCTACACCGGAGAACTGGTCGCCGACGAGTTCCAGCAGTCTCGGAACGGGGCTCAGATGCCCATGGTCCGGTTGTGTTCCGCGCCGCTGGCGCACGGGCAGGCGCAGTGGGCGATGTACGGGGCGCTGTTCTCCGCCAACACGGTCGTGCTGATGCCCCACTTCGATGCGCATGACATCTGGCGGGTGGTCGAGCAGGAGAAAGTCAATGTGATGACCATCGTCGGCGACGCGATGGCGCGGCCACTGATCGAGGCGTACCACGCCGGTTCGTACGACGCCTCCTCGCTGTTCTTCATCTCCAGCACCGCCGCGCTGTTCTCGACCAGCGTCAAGCAGCAGTACCTCGACGCATTCCCGGACGCGATGCTGAGCGACTCGATCGGTTCGTCGGAGAGTGGCTTCAGCGGGATGGGGATCATCACCAAGGACGAAGTCGAGCCGCGTGGGCCACGAGTCACGCCGCACCGGGATGCGATCGTGATCGACGCGGCCGGCCGGAAATTGCCGCCGGGCACCGGTGAGGTCGGCCGGATCGCCCGCGGCGGAAACCTTCCCCTCGGTTACTACAAGGACGAGGAACGGACGAAGGCGCTCTTCATCGAAGTGGATGGACGCCGTTATGTCGTCCCCGGGGACAATGCGCTGATTGAGGCGGACGGCACGATCACCCTGCTCGGTCGCGGCAACACCTGCGTCAATACCGGTGGCGAGAAGGTGTTTCCCGAAGAGGTCGAGGGCGTGCTGAAATCGCACCCCGGGGTGTTCGACGCGCTGGTGATCGGTGTACCCGACGAATTGCTCGGCAGCCGGGTGGCCGCGCTGGTGCAGTGGCGGGACGGGCACGAGCCGGACATCCCGGCCCTCGAACGGCACTGCCGCGAGGTGCTGGCCGGCTACAAGGTGCCGCGCAGTTATTGGTTCGTCGATCAGATGACGCGACTACCCACCGGCAAAGCGGACTATCCCTCGGCCAAGCGGTACGCCGAGGAGCATCAACCCGATGTGCAACTGACCGTGACCGCCGGCCGGGGGTCACAGCTTTCGGACCCGGGAAAGTAGGAAACGAGAACGTATGCGTACCAGCCTCTGCGAGCAGCTAGGGATCGAATACCCGATTGTCGGCTTCACCCCCTCGGAGCACGTGGCCGCCGCGATCAGCCGTGCCGGTGGCCTGGGGGTGCTGGGCTGCGTGCGATTCAACGACCCGGCCGAACTGTCCGACGTCCTGGATTGGCTCGATGAGAACACCGACGGAAAGCCGTACGGCATCGACGTGGTGATGCCGTCCACCGCCCCGACCGAGGGATCGGTCGGTGACCTCGCCGGGCTGGTTCCTCAGCGTCATCGGGAATGGGTGGATCGCACCTTGACCTCGCTCGGAGTGCCGCCGTTACCCGACGGAGACGCGGACGACGACGGCGTGCTCGGCTGGCTGCACTCGGTTGCCCGGGCGCACGTGGACATCGCGCTGGCGCACCGGCCGGCGCTGATCGCGAACGCCTTGGGCTCGCCACCGAAAGATGTCATTGACCGGGCGCACGCCCAGGGGATCCTGGTTGCGGCGCTGGCCGGACGAGCAGACCATGCCCGCCGCCAGGTGGCCGACGGCGTCGACATCGTGGTCGCCCAGGGTTACGAAGCCGGTGGGCACACCGGTGAGATCGCCAGCATGGTGCTGCTTCCCGAAGTGGTGGACGCCGTCGGTGATCAGGTTCCGGTACTCGGGGCCGGTGGCATCGGTTGCGGTCGGCAGGCAGCGGCGGCCCTGGCGCTGGGGGCCTCCGGGGTCTGGATGGGATCTGCCTGGCTGATTGCGGAGGAGTACACCCTCGGCGGCCAGGGGCAGACTTCGGTCCGGCGCGCGCTTCTCGGTGCCACCTCGGCGGACACGGTGCGGTCCCGGATCTACTCCGGCAAACCGGCTCGGCTGGTCAAGAGTCGCTGGACGCAGGCCTGGGCAGCGCCGGACGCCCCCGAGCCGTTGCCGATGCCGCTGCAGAACCTCCTGGTCGGTGCGGCGCACCGGCGGATCGCCGCGGCCGACGACCCCGAGGTGGTGGCGATGCCGGTCGGACAGGTGGTGGGCCGGATGAACAGCGTCCGACCGGTGGCCGACATCATGGCGGACCTGGTGCGGGAGGCCGACGAGACGATCGCCGCCCTGGGCAAACTCCTCTGAGCAGGTGCGGTCGGCTCCAACTTTGCCACTGCTAAACACGCGATCCGGCTCTCCAGCCCGGCGAAACCCGTGTTTATCAGTGGCAAGGTCGGAGCCAGGGCAGGCTCTAGGCCGAGGCAGGTGGGGCGGTTGACTCGCGGACGATCAGCGCGGCTGGTCGACTCGAACGCCGAGACCTGACCGTGCTGCGGGCCGCAGCGTTGTCGTCGGAGTCCAATTGTGCGGCCAGCAACCCGAAGGACCGCCGTCCCAGATCGACGAAATCCTGGGCGACCGTGGTGAGAGCGGGGATCCAGAGCGAAGAAAGCGGGTGATCGTCGAACCCGACCACGCTGACGTCCTGTGGCACCCGGCGGCCGGCGTCCTGCAACCCGCGCATGATCCCCATCGCGAGTTCATCGTTGCCGCAGAGCAGCGCGGTGATTTCGGGCCGGGTTTCGCCGATCAACCGGCCGATCCGGCGGGCTTCGGCGGTGTCCCAGGTCCAGCCCAGCACCTCGGGTACTTCGGCACCGGCTCGGCGCAAGGCTTTGCGCCACCCCACGGTGCGTCCGTCTTCCCGTCCGGTGGTCGGAACGGCCAGATGGTGAACCGTGCGATGGCCAAGGCCCAAGAGATGTTCGGTGGCCTCGCCCGCTCCGAGTGCCTCATCAATCACCGCTTGATAGGCGTTCGGCTCTCGCTGGCCCGAGACCACTACTCGCGGAACGGTATCCGGTAGCGCCTTGAGCGCCGCCACACCGGGCGGATCGAACTTCAGGACGACGACGCCGGCGACCGACTGGCCGAGTACCTGATCCACGGCCGCGACCCCACCGGCTCGTTCGTCGTCCTCGATGGCGGCGATCAGGACGAGGTAATTGGCTGCCCGGGCGGCCTCTTCCACCCCTTCGATGGTCCGGGCGTACCCGTACCGTGAGGTGTTTCCGGCCAGTATGGCAATTGCGGAGGGCCGCCCGGAGGCCAGCGTCCGGGCGGCACCGCTTGGTCGATAGCCGAGTTCGGCGATCGCCTGAAGGACTCGTTCGTGCTTGGCCGGGCTGACCCGCTGGGCGCCGGTCAGCACCCGGGAGACGGTCGGCACCGAGACGCCGGCCCGCTTGGCCACGTCGTCGATGCGCGCCGGCCGGGAGGCCGCCGCCTCGGGTTTGGGGTTCACCATCTGCTCACGCCTAGAACCTACCTGCGGCGCCAGCGGTTGGGTGCCCCTGCCCGGGGAGTTCACCGCTGTTGTTCGGATCACTTCACGGCCCCGCTGGTGATTCCGGCGATGATTCGACGCTGCGCCACAATGAAGACGATCAACAACGGCAGCGTCATCAAGATCACGTAAGCGAAGATCAGGTTCCAATTATTCAGGTACAGACCGGCGCTCGCGACCTTGAACAGGTTCAGCGGCAGTGTTGAGGTGCCGGATCCGCCAAGCACGAAGAAGGCATAGAAGACGTCATTCCAGGTGTAGAGGCAGACCAGAATCGTGGCCGTGGCAATGACCGGCCGTAAAAGCGGAAGAATGATCCGGCTGAACACGATGAAAGGGCTCGCACCGTCGACCCGAGCGGCCTCCTCAAGTTCCAGCGGAAGGGTACGAATGAAGCCCACCATGAAGAAGATGACGGTGGACAGGTACATTCCGGTATATACCGCCACCATGCCGATCGGGCTGCCCGCGATACCGATCTGCCGAAGCAGCAATACCACCGTGATGACGGCGGGTGGCAGCAGGATCCCGCTGATCGCGAAGCCGTACATGACAGCCGTCGCCCGTCCGCCCCGGCGAGCCAGCACCCAGGACGCCGCGGCTCCGAGAACAAGGACGGCCACCACCGTCGGCACCACCACGAGCATGCTGCCCAGCAGCGCTTTCAGTACCTCGCCCTCGGTAAAAGCCTGACGGAGATTGTCGATCAGTTCCCACTGGGAGGGCAGGGAAAGGTTCGGGTCCAGCGCCTCGCTGGTGGTCTTCGATGCCGTGGCAACCACCAGCCACAGCGGAATGCCGATGACGACGGTGACCAGAGCCAGGGCGGCGAAGGGTTGCAGCCGGCGGGGGAGATCCCGGCTGCTCGACTTGGCGCTCATCGGACCGACTCCATGGCGCTCATATGATCTGCTCCCGACGTCGAAGAAAGAGAACGAGCGGCACGGCCAGCACCAGAATGGACAGGAAGAGCACCAGGCTCATTGCGGTCGACTGGGCATAAAGGCCCTGTCCGAAGGTGCGGAAGATGAAGATATTCAATACTTCCGTGCTGCGGGCGGGTCCACCGCCGGTGGTCGCCTGAACCACATCGAAACCGTTCATGGTTCCCAGCAATGCGGTAGCCACGTTGAATGTGACGGCCGGTGCCAGCAGCGGGAGCCGGATGTGCCAGAACGCCTTCCAGCGGCCGGCGCCGTCGATCCGGGCAGCTTCCTGGAGGTCCTCGGGGATGGTCTTCAGGCCGGCCAGGTACACCAGCATCGCCAGGCCCATCCATTTCCAGGCGTGCACCAGGGCGATCGTCACGATCGTCCAGGTGGTACTGCCCAGCCATTCCACCGCCACCTCGTGGCCGAGGAGAGTGCTCAGCACCGAGTTCAGCGCGCCGTCCGGCTTCAGCATCGCCTGGAAGACGTAGCCGACCGCCAGCGCGGACATCAACACCGGCAGGAAGAACAGCGCCCGGGCGAACCGGTTGACCCGGGTGTCCCGTTCCAGCAGCAGCGCCAGGCCCAGGCCGAAGAGGTTCTGGAACAGCGCGACCAGCACCGCATAGATCAAGGTGATCTTGAGCGAACTGACCAGCGTGCCATCGTTGATGATGTCGCGGAAGTTGCTCAGCCCGGCCGACTGGATCCCGGGTTTGAACGCCGACCAGTTGGTGAAGGGGTAGATGAAGTTCATCACGGTCGGGACGACGAAGAAGATAACGATCATGGCGAAGGCGGGGACCAGGAAGGTCAGCGGATGATTCGCTGACCCTCGGCGGCGCCCCGCGGAACGCCGACTGGCGTTCCGCGGGGCGTGCTGGTCCGGGGCCGACACCGGTGGTGACACCGTTGTTTGCACGTGCAGCACCTCGGCTCCGGTATCAGTGGTGCTCAGAAGCCGGGGACGCCCTGAGCCTTGGCCAGCTGCGCGAACTGCGACTGGGTGGCGTCAGCCACCTGCTGCGGGGTCTTCTTGCCGTAGAGCATGTCAGCCAGGTTCAGGTACAGGTCGGGGTTCGCGACTGCCAGCGACTGGAATGATCCCACGCTGCTGCTGAGCGCCTTGTTCTGGTCGATCGCCAACTGGGAGACACCGGCCGGGGTCGGCACCGAGGGCTCCAGCGAGACGGTCTTGGCGGTGTTCACGAAGTCGGCGTAGCCCGGGCCCATCCAGTAGGACAGGAACTGGCGAGCGGCAGCGGTTCTCGTGTCGTCACCGGTCTTGAACGCGACGAGCGCGTTGGACTGGTCCGGGATGGACGTCGCCACGTTGCCGGTTGGGGAGATCGGGAAGAAGCCGATCTTCTTGTCCAGCGCGGCGGGGTCGGTCTCGCGGGTCTGCAACTGCAGCCGGTAGGTGTCCACCTGGACCACCATGGAGGCCTTGCCGGCCAGCAGGGCCGCGCCCTGGTCCTCGAAGGTCGCGGTCTTGATGTCCTTGTTGAACAGGCCGTCCTTGACCAGCTTGTCGTAGGTGGTGATCGCGTCGACCACGACCGGGTCGGTGAACTTCGCCTCGTTCTTGTTCACCTTGTCCCAGAAGCCGTCCTTGGCCACGTCGGCAAGCTGAATCTGCACCCACCACTGGGTCATCCACTTGTCGCCGCCGGCCTCGAAGAACGGGGCCACCCCGGTCTTCTCCTTGACGATCTTCGCGTCGGCCACCATCTCCGCGAAGTTCTTCGGGGTGCTGTTGATTCCGGCCTTGGCGAAGACCTCCTTGTTGTAGAACACGCCTTCGGTGGACGGGCTGGAGACCAGCGCCGCGTACCGGGTGTCATCGAGCTTGCCGGTGATGTCCCGGACCGAGGGGTCGAGGCTGGCCAGCCAGGGCGCGTCGTCCATCGGCTGCAGGTTGGTCTTGGCCTGCAGGACGGAGAGCTGGCTGGCGGTCGGCTGCCAGAACGCCAGGTCGGGCTTGTCCCCGGTGGCCACCTTGGTCTGCACGTTCTGCTCGTACGGGTCCGGGATGGTCACGACCTCGACCTTCGCACCGGTCGCCTTCTCGAAGCCGGCAATCACCGGCTTCGGGATGTCGGTGGAGTTCTGTGCCGCCCAGATGGTCAGGCTCTTGCCGGCCAGTGAGGTCGTCGGAGCCGGCCAGGAGGACGTTTCGGTCGACTTGGCGGCCGGCTCGGACGCCGGGTCTGAACAGGCGGTGAGTGCGGTAATTGCCAGGAGCCCGGCAGCGGTGACAGTGAACGCGTTCTTCATCGAACTCATCTCGTCTCATCTCGATTCTCGGTGCGGATGGTGGTCAAGCGGAGGGTGCGGGCGCTGAACGCGGCGGAACCGGGGGCGATGACTCGCAGTTCTGCCGTGATCGGATCCCAATCGGTGTCCCATTCGGGAAGATGGGTGGGAAAGATGGTCTGGACCTCCAGTAGGTGTCCGCGGAACCGGGGGATCGGTAGCACGACGTCGTTCGGGCCAGGGTTGCGATGCCAGAGGTGCAGCACGCTTTCGGCGCCGTCCTGGTCGATCAGCTCGAGGGCCAGCCACGAGTCGTCCCAGCTCGGGAGGCCCAGCGGCCATCTCGGGTGGGAAGTGGGAAGGAATTCGCGCAGTTCGCCGTACGCGGCGGTGGCCGCCTGGACCACAGCGAGTTCGGCGCTGCTCATCCGATCGAGATGGCCGGAGAGGTAGAGGCGACCGGCCAAGCCGGTGACCAGGGTGGCGGCGGCCTCCTCGGCAGGCATGCCTGGTTGCGGATAGGCCCAGTTCGCGCACTGCTCCGGCAGAATCGACAGCGGTGCGGCGACGGTGATCGCCGGATAGCGGACGGCGTCCTGCTGGTCCGAGGTGGACTGGAGTTGAGTGCGCGACAGCAGACCGTAGTCCATTCGCATCGCACCCGAGGCACAGTTCTCCAGGATCAGATCGGGGTGTCGGTCCAGCACGCCGTCCAGCCAGTCGTAGTAGGCGCGGGTGTGCGCCAACAGGCCGGCCCCGGGGCTGTCTCCTCCGAGATCCGTTCCGGCACCTGGACGAATGTTGTAATCCAGCTTGAAATACCCCACGCCGAACTCGTTGACCAGCCGGTCGACGGTGGCGTCGAGGTGCGCGCGGGCGGCCGGATGGCGAAGGTCCAGGTGATAGCGACCGGCCTCGACCACCCTGGTCCCGCCGCGCTGCCAGAAGGCGGCCTTCGGTAGCTGCTCGGCGAGCGGGCTGCGAACCCCTACCACCTCCGGTTCGAGCCACAAGCCAGGAACCATGCCGTTTTCGCGAATGTGGTCGAGGACCTCGCCGATGCCGTTCGGAAAGCGCCGGGACGACGGCAGCCACTCGCCGACCGAATCCCACCAGTCCTCGTCATCGGAGTACCAGCCGGCGTCGATGCAGAACACCGCAGCGCCGGCTGCACCGGCCGCCGAGATCAGGGGAAGCAGCCGTGCGGTGCTCGGGTCGCCCATCAGCGTATTCATGTAGTCGTTGAAAATGATTGGTATCGAACCGTTATCGACATGGTCGCGGCGAATCGCCCGGCGATAGTCGGTGAGTGCTGCGACGGCCGCATCCAGGTCACGGCCGGCCGCAAGGGCCACCGGAACCGTGGTGAACGACTCGCCCGGAGCGAGCTGCTGCTGCCACTGATGGTCCTCGTCGGTGGGGCCGGAGAGCGCCAGATATACCCCGGCGAGGTCTTCGCCGACCTCCCACCGCCAACCGCAACTGCTCTCGATCTGCCAGACCCACGCCGCCCCCGAAGTGGCGATCAGCCCACCTACCGGCAGCCCGCCGTCGGTTGACCAACTGCCCTGCGACCGGGCCGAGATCGCACCGCGGGCACCTTGCCCGTGGGCGGAGAGCGTGAGCTCCGGTAGCCCGGCCGCGCGCAGCCCGCGTCGGTTCCAGCGACCTTCGCCCAGCCAGTCCGAACTTCCCTGCAGCAGGTCCAGTTCGTCGGCCGGGGTGGGAGTGACCGAATCGCCGGACAGGCAGACCCGCACCGCCAGGCAGGTCACGGACTGCAGGTTGATCGGCTCCAGCCCGGTGTTGGTCACCTGAACCTGCGCACGGACGACGTCCGCGCCGGGCGGGGAACTGAGGATGCAGTCGATGGCCAAACCCGACTGCCTGGCCTCGGCCAGCACGTGCCGGGCCGGCCAGCCGCGCTCGTCGGTGTCTTCCTTCACCTCGACGACTCGCACCTGGGCACCGATAGCCGTCGAAACCAGGCGATTCGCGGCTCTTGTCCGGCCGTGACCGACGGCGAGGATCTCGACCATGGGCTGAAGGCCGGTCGCGACACCGCCGTCCGTGACCTCTTCTGGCTCTGGCTCGGCCGACGTCCACGGCGCCAGCAGCCGGATCGCGAAAGCGTCGACTGCTGGTGTCACGTCGGCCGGTACCCCGGTCGGACACCGGCCGACGTTCCGCTCAGGCCGTGACTGGTCCTGGTCCATCTGGCTCCTTGCTCGTCCCCAACATCTGTAGGGGTCCTTGATAGCGCTTTCTGATAGCGCTATCAAGACCTGAGCAAAACTTTGACGCGTTGGGAGGAGGTCGCAGGCGAGGATGCCGCCGTGGTCGTTATCTGGCCGTTATCTGCTCGAGGCTCGGCCGTTGCGTGGCACCGGTTTACCGCCGTGCTTGCGAGGGAGTGCAGGCGCGTTCGCCGTCGACGGGAAGGAGCAATTGCCTCAGATGAGCGAAATAGCGCCCATATCCCGCATTGTTCCTCCCGGTTCGCTGGTGCCGGGTGGTGAAGAATCTGCGTTCCGAACGCACTAAGTCACCTGATCCGCTGACCTGGGCGTCGCACATGTTGTCGAGGATGACCTCAGGGCGCCGTGATCATGGTGGACGCCAGACGCCGGATACCCACCGGGGGAAGCGGCGGACGGCAGGGAAGGCAACCCAGCTACTTCCCTCCTTCATACTCACGATCGTCGATGCGGAAGAACAGGGTCCTTCCGCTCCCGGCGCTCGTTCATGTTCAGGCATCATGACCACCGCGCTAGCCAGACGCTGCGGGACGGACGAGGTGCTGGGTGGCTGAGCACGGGTAGGTGTGCTGACGGTGTCTTGATCAACGGCTGTTTGGTACTGGGATAGCAATACCAATACGCCGTTGATCAAGACGCTCACGAGGGAAGCAGCCGAGAGGCAGGCGCTTTCGACTGAACGCCGATGATCGTACCGATCACCCCAAGGGATAGAAATGCGGGGCGAGCGGCCTAATCGCCTGCGGTGATCATGCACGGTTACCCGCTTTGAGGTGGGCAACCGTGCATGATCACGGCCAGAGGTGGGCAACCGTGCATGATCACGGCCAGAGGTGGGCAATCGTGCATGATCGCGGAATGGGGTTGGGGCTATTTCGACTGATCACGGGTGATCGGACAGGCGCACGCGGATTAGCTCAGGTGGTCTCGGATCACGGGTGTGATCAGCCAAGCGGTGTGATCGGCGAACGGGTTCGCTACTGGGCGAGGATGCGGCCGAGGGCGCGCAGTTGTGCGGTGGCGCCGCCGAGTTCGAACTCGGCGCGCTTGGCCGCGAGGAAGTACCGGTGCAACTGATGCTCGACGTCGATGCCTGCGCCGCCATGAACGTGGACGCAGGTATGTGAGACGTAGTGGCCGGCCTCTGCCGCCCAGAACTTGGCCGTGGCGACAGCACTGAGGACGTCGTCGTCGGACGTTTCGGCCGCCGCCGAGCCGAGCTTCCAGGCGGCGCTCCAGAGCGCCAATCTCAGTGCCTGGACCTGGATGTAGGCGTCGGCCAGGCGCTGAGCGACGGCCTGGAACGTGCCGATCGGCCGGTCGAACTGGGTGCGGGTGGTGGCGTACTCGGCGGTCAGTTGCAGTGCGCGCTCGAGTACTCCGAGCTGGTAGGCGCAGAGCGCGACGGTTCCCCGACGCAGTACCCAGGCCACCGGATCGCCGTCCACCGTGCTGCCGGTCGTGCCGGTGCCTCCGGTCGAGTCGGTCGGTCGGGTCGAGTCGGTCGGTCGGGTCGCGTGGGAAGAGCCGATCCGGCGATCGGCGGGTAGCTGGACGTCGGTCAGTTCCAGCCAGCAGGCGTCGTCGTGGTCGGTCATCCGTTGCCGGCTGATCCGGACTCCGGCGTCATCCGGGGTCACCGCAAAGAGGGCCGGTCCGTCCGGGGTGGTCGCAGACACCAGGAGGACACGGGCCAGCGGCCCGGCAGGAACGGTGGTCTTCGTTCCGGTCAACGACCAGCCGGCCGAGGTCGGTTCGGCGAGGGTGGACGGCGTCAACGGATCGGTTCCGTCCGGTTCGCTCAACGCCACCGAAAGCACCAGCTGGCCGCCGAGTGCGGGTTTGAGCCAGGCCGCGTGCTGGCGCGGGGTACCAAACTGGGCGAGCACCGAACCGGCCAGGGCGATGGTCGGTAGGTACGGCACCGGGGCCAGTGCCCGACCCATCTCGATCAGCACGCTGCACTGCTCCAGCAGACCGTGACCGTCGCCGCCGACCGCGCTCGGCAGGGTGGCCCCGAGCACGCCGGTTTCAGCCAGCACAGCCCACAGTTTCGGGTCGAACCGGTCGCCGCCGTCCTGCAGTCGCAGATCCAATTGGCGAAGCTGATCGACATCAGCGCGGTCGTGCAGGATCTGTCGGGTCAGGGTGCTGAGCGCGTCCTGGGCCTGGCTCGGGGTGAAGTCCATGATCATCTCTTCCCGGCAGGTAGATGTAGGCCGACGGTGGCGATGATGTCCCGCTGGATCTCGTTCGTCCCGCCGCCGAAGGTGAGGATGAGCGCCGATCGATGCATCCGCTCGACCCGCCCGCGCAGGACGGCTCCGGGGGAGTCGCCCTGAACGCAGGCCAGCGGTCCGAGTACCTCCATCAGCAAGCGGTACGCCTCGGTGGCCAACTCGGTGCCGTAAACCTTGGTGGCGGAGGCATCTGCGGGACTCACGCCGTGCGGGGCGCCGCCGGCGATCGAGGCGTTCATCAGCTGTAGCACCTCGACCTTCGCGTGGACCCGAGCCAGGTTCAGCTGCACCCACTCGGCGTCGATCACCCGTCGGCCACCGGGGTCGCGGGTGAGCCGGGCCCAGTCCAGCACTTCGCGCAATACCGATCGCAGCGGAGCGGCCGGACTGAGGGCCACTCGCTCGTGGTTGAGCTGGTTGGTGATCAGCGGCCAGCCGCCGTTCTCCGGGCCGATCAGGGCGGTGTGGGGCACCCGCACATCGCGGTAATAGGTAGCGCTGGTGGTCGGCCCGGCCATGGTCCGTACTGGGGTCCAGGAGAATCCGGCCGTATCCGTCGGCACCACGAGAATGGACAGGCCACGGTGTTTGGCCGCCGCCGGGTCGGTGCGGCAGGCCAGCCAGACGTAATCGGCGTACTGGATCAGGCTGGTCCACATCTTCTGCCCGTTGATGACGTACTCATCGCCGTCCCGGATGGCGCGAGTTCGTAGTGACGCAAGGTCGGTTCCGGCGTCCGGCTCGGAGTAGCCGATGGCGAAGTGCAACTCGCCGGCGGCGATTCGGGGCAGGAAGAATTCTTTCTGCTCCGGGGTGCCGAAGCGCATGATGGTCGGCCCGACGGTGTTCAGGGTGAGAAAGGGGATCGGCACCCCGGCGAGTGCCGCTTCATCGGCGAAAACCAGCTGATCCAGCTGGGACCGACCCTGACCGCCGTACTCGCGGGGCCAGCTCAGAGCCAGCCAGCCGTCCGCTCCCACTTGGCGAACGATGTCGCGGTAGGCCGGGCCGTCACCGTAATCGCCGACGTCGGTCGATCGCAGGGCCGCTCGCCGTTGTGGGGTCATCAGTTCGGCGAAGTACTCGCGTAGTTGCCGGGCCAGGGCTTCCTGCTCCTCGGTGTAGCACAGGCGCATCTGCTCTCCTGACGGTTCGGTCGACGAGACCAGGTCGACGAGACCAGGCTCGGCTCAAACCTGGAACGTGTTCTATGCACCGTAGACCGCGCCGAAGATGAGCGCTAGCTTGGACCTGATTCTCATAGAACATGTTCTAGAACCCTGGCACAGATCGGCCTCGATCCGGGCCGGTCGGAGCGAGAGCGAGCGGAGGTCCGATGGACGTTCGAGTGGATCCCACGCTGTGCGAGGCAAATGCACGCTGCGTAACAGTCGCGCCCGAGGTGTTTGCTCTGGACGACGACGAGATCCTGCACATCACGCCGCCGGGCGAGGGGATGGATCGGGCGCGGATCGAGCGCGCTGTGGCCTCCTGCCCGTTGAATGCCTTGTCCATCGCCGCAGGTGACGCTTCGGTATCGAACCCTTGATGAAAAAAGGAACAGGTTCTAGAGTGTTGGAAAATGTTCATGATCTTCAGTTGCCTGAATCTTCAACCGGTCTGAATCGTTAATCGGAGGTGTGACCCTTTGACCGAAGCCACCGGGCCTTCATCACCTCCGCAGACCAGCCTGGCCGGTCGGGTGGCGGTGGTCACCGGGGCCGGCGCCGGGCTCGGCCGGGCCGAGGCGCTCGCGCTGGCGGCGGCCGGTGCCGACCTCGTCGTCAACGACATCAGCCCGGACGCCGGTGCTCTGGTCGACGAAATTGCCGGTCTGGGGGCCAAAGCCGTTCTGGTGGTAGGTGATATCGGGGAATCGAGCGTGGCCACCGAACTGGTCCGGACGGCGGTGGACAGTTTCGGGCGCCTCGACATCGTGGTGAACAACGCCGGCGTACTGCGGGATCGAATGCTGTTCAGCATGTCCGACGAGGATTGGGATCTCGTGCTGCGGGTGCATCTACGCGGGCACTTCCTGCTCTCCCGCAACGCCGCGGCGTACTGGCGAGACGCAGCCAAGGCCAGCGGTGGGCCCGGCTACGGACGACTGATCAATACCGCCTCGGAGGCCTGGCTGCTCGGCTCGCCGGGCCAAGCCAATTACGCCGCAGCGAAGGCCGGTATCGCCGCGCTGACCATCTCCGCGGCCCGTGGCCTGCAGCGCTATGGGGTGCGGGCGAACGTGATCTGCCCACGGGCGCGCACCGACATGACGGCGGGGGTCTTCGGGCCGGCGCCGGACGGCGTCACCGATCCGCTCTCCGTCGATCATGTCGCGCCGTTCGTTGTCTTTCTGGCCGGCCCAGCGGCAGAGGCGATCAATGGCCAGGTCTTCATTGTGCACGGTGGAGCGGTGGCGCTGCTGGCACCGCCGACCGTGGCCCACAAGTTCACCGATGCCGGCTCCGGATGGACGCCGGAAAAGCTGGCTGCGAGCGTCGGAGCGCACTTCGCCGATCGCAGCCTGGACGACATATTTGCCTGCACAGATGCGCTTTCGTTGCCCTGAGGTACTACAACCACGACCCTGCCCTGACGCAGCGAGTCTTCGATGAGGAGGACTGCACAGATGAGAGCCAAATCGGCCGGTAGCCAGTTTCTGGTAGCGGCGGTGGCGTTTTCGATGACGCTCTCGCTGGGCGCCTGCGCGTCTAAGGAGGCGAAGGTAAATCCTCAGTCCGGTGCGGTGGTGCCGTTGACCGACACCGGCGGCCCGACGGTCAAGGCCGGCGACTGCGCTGGGCTGAAGAACGGCGATGGCATCACGGATGACAGCATCACCATCGCCAACGCATCTGACATCACCGGCATCGCGCCGGGGCTGTTCCAAGACGTGCAGCAAGCAGTGCAGGCCTACGTGGCCTATTTCAATGCCGGGCAAAGCATTTGCGGTCGCAAGCTGAACTACCTTCCACTCGACAGCCGGATCGACTCGGTCGGCGATCAGACTGCCGCAAAGCAGGCCTGTGGCAAGGCGTTCGCGCTGATCGGGTCGATGGCGGCCTTCGACAGCGGCGGAGCGGCTGAGGTCGAGAAGTGTGGCATCCCGGACCTGCGCTCGGCGACGCTGACCTCCGCCCGGTTGAAGTCCGACGTCACCTTCGCCGCCAACTCGCTGGCGGTCAACCAGATTCCCTCGGTGGTTCCGGACTACTTCAAGGAGAAGTACCCGGAGGCCGCTCAGAACGCTGCCTTCCTCTACCTGAACGCCGGTGCCTCGCAGGCGAATGCGGTGAACGAGATCGCGGCCTGGAAGAAGCGCGGCTTCAAGTTCGTGTACACCCAGGGCATTGACGTCTTCGACGCCGACTACACGCCGTACGCCCTGCAACTGAAGAAGAAGAACGTCAAGTACGTCCAGTTCATCGGAAACTTCAGTTCCGCGGCGAAGCTTGCCCAGGCGATGCACTACCAGAACTTCAAGCCGGAGGTGTTCCTGCTCGATCCGGCCGGGTACGACTTCAAGTACCAGGGGTTCGGGCAGTCGGCGGTGGAGGGTACCCGGGTCTACATCAACAGCGCGCTGTTCGAAGAGGGGTCGTCGAACGAGGAGATGCGCCGGTACATGGGCTGGCTGAAAAAGGTTGCCCCGAATGCATATCCGACCTACTTCGGGCTGTTCGCCTGGGCCTCGGCCCGGCTGTTCACCGAGCAGGCCCTCACTCTCGGCGGCAAGCTCGACCGGAAGTCTCTGCTCACCGCCTTGCACGGGGTGAATGACTGGACCGGTCACGGCCTGTTCGCTCCGCAGTACGTCGGCGAACGGAAGACCGGCGGCTGCTCGGCGATCATCCAACTGAAGAACGGGAAGTGGGTGCGAGAGGCGCCAGAAGGCGAGGGGAAGTTCATGTGCGGGCCGACGGTCGATAGCGGCTTGAAAACCGGCCGATCATGACCGATTTGCTCACCTTTACCATCGTCGGGTTGTTCACCGGTGCGGCGTACGCGATCGCCGCGAGTGGCCTGGTTCTCGTGTACGCCACCACGAAGGTGTTCAACCTGGCCCACGGTGCCATGGGGATGGTGATGTCCTTCACCTTCTGGCAACTGTCCGTAGCGGTCGGACTGCAACCCTGGTTCGCCCTGCTCCTCGTGGTTCTGGTGATCGCCCCCGTTTTCGGGCTGGTGGTGGAACGGGTGCTGATGCGCGGCCTGGGCGCGGCGCCGGTGAGCGTCAGCCTGGTCGTCACCGTCGGGCTCTTCGTCGGGTTGGTGGGGCTGGCGCAGACGGTGTGGCCGCCTGATTCCCGGATCGTGGAGCCGTTCTTCGGCGCCGCCGAGGTGGAGATCGGCGGCCTGTTCGTCGGCTATCACCAAATCCTCACCATGGTGCTGGCGGTCGTGGTGGCCGCGAGCCTGTACTTCCTGCTGGAACGCACCCGGATCGGACTGGCGATGCGGGGTTCGGTGGACGATCCGACCCTGCTCGGCCTGTACGGCGGCAGCCCGGTTCGAGTGGCGCAGGTGAGCTGGGCGCTGGGTACCTCCCTCGGCGCTCTGGCCGGAATCCTGTTGATTCCGCTGCTCTCGCTCGACTATTTCCAGCTGACCTTCCTGGTGATCAACGCCTACACCGCGGCGGTGCTCGGCCGGCTGCGCAACCTGCCGCTGACCTTCGTCGGGGCGCTGCTGCTCGGAGTGTTGCAGGCCTACCTGGTCGGCTACCTGCCGACCGGTGACCTGTTCATGAACCTGCGCACGGTGATCCCGATGCTGCTGCTCTTCGGGCTGTTGATCTTCCTGCCGCCGGTGCGCTTCCGGCTCGGTCAGATCCGTGGCGTGCCGGCGCCGCCGGTGCCGTCGTTGGTCCGGTCGGTGGCGGCCGGCAGCGGGCTGGTGCTGGTGGTTGCCGTCGCCAGCCTCTCGATGTCGGACTCGACCATCCTGCAGGCCGGCACCGGCCTGGTGTTCGCGATGATCATGCTGTCCCTGGTGTTGCTGACCGGGTACAGCGGTCACGTCTCGCTGGCGCAGCTGAGCTTCGCCGGGATCGGCGCGCTCACGGTGGCCCAGCTCAACTCGTCCTCGCTGTGGGCGCTCGGGCTGGCGGTGCTGGTCGCGGCCGTCGTCGGCGGGTTGGTGGCGCTGCCAGTGATGCGGCTGACCGGCCTCTACCTGACGCTTGCCACGTTCGCCTTCGGGCAGCTGATGGATCGGCTGGTGTTCCAGTCCGAGAAGTTCGGGTTCGGCCAGAGCAACGGGCTTCCGGCACCACGACCGGGCATCTTCGGCACCGGTCTCGGCGGTGACCGGGTCTACCTGGTCATGCTCGCGGCGGTGTTCGCGGTGCTCGGCATCGGGTTGCTGGCGGTGCGCCGGGGTCGTTACGGGCGGTTGCTGATCGCCATGCGGGACAGCCCGGCCGCCTGCGACACCCTCGGGTTGGATCCGCGCCGGTTCAAGGTGCTGCTGTTCATGTCGTCCGCCGGGATCGCCGGGCTGGCCGGGGTGTTGTGGGCTGGTCTGCGGCAGGGTGCGGGATCGTCGGATTTCCAGGTGATGGCAAGCCTTCCGCTGCTGCTCCTCGCCGTCGTCTGTGGGGTTACCACCGTCAGCGGCGCGCTGATCGGCGGGTTCGCGCTGATGCTGCTGCCGGTGATCCAGTCCAGCAACGGCAATGCGGTCGGCGGGGCGGTGCTGCTGGTCATCGGGTTGGCTGCGGTAGGGCTCGGACGCGACCCGAACGGGCTGGTCAGCTTCGCGATCACGGGCGGGCGAGCGCTGCTTCGAACGGTCGGGCTAGAGGCGGCCGCCGGGCCGACCGCCGGGGCCGGCCGGGATTCGTCGGCTGGCAAAGACTCGACGACTGGGCGAGACACCGGTCAATCGGCTCCTGCTCCCGGGACAGATCAGGCGGACGGCGTCCACCCGCGTTCTACGGACGCGAGCGACGGCCCGCGCAATGAGGAGGTACGAGCCGGTGGCACTGCTTGAGGTTTCCGAGGTGATGGTGCGCTTCGGTGGCGTCACCGCCGTGGACGGCGCATCGTTGACCGCCCGCCGTGGCCAGATCACCGGCCTGATCGGCCCCAACGGCGCCGGCAAGACCACGCTGTTCAACGTGATCAGCGGCCTGCAGGCGCCCCAGAGCGGGACCGTCGTCTTCCGGGGCAGAGACTTGCGGCAGATGCCACCGAGCGGCCGCAGCAGGGGAGGGATCGGCCGGACCTTCCAACGCTTGGAGGCATTCGGCTCGCTCACCGTCGGTGAGAACGTTCTGGTCGCCATCGAGATCAGGCAGGGCTTGCGGTGGATGCGCTCCGCCGCGCAGCGCGCCGAGGCCGATCGCCTGCTGGACCTGGTCGGAATCGCCGAGTACGCCGATCACCGCGCGGACGCCGTCCCTACCGGGGTGGCCCGGCTACTGGAGGTGGCTCGCTCGCTGGCCACTGAACCCCGGCTGCTGTTGCTCGACGAACCCTCCTCCGGGTTGATCGAGTCCGAGACCGAGAAGTTCGGCCTGCTGCTGCGGCAGCTGGCCGAGCAGGGGATGGCGATCGTCATGGTGGAGCACGACATGGGCCTGGTGATGAGCGCCTGCGACTACGTCTACGTGCTCGACTTCGGCAAGGTGATCGCTGCCGGGACTCCGGCGGAGGTTCAGGCCGATCCGCGCGTCCAACAGGCCTATCTCGGAACCTTGGACGTCGCGTGAGTGCCTTCGCGCAGGCGCACGAGACGCCGGACGTGCTTGCCGCGCTGCAGGTGGTGGATATTCACGCCGCGTACGGCCGGATCGAGATCCTCCGGGGGGTCGACCTCACGCTGCCGTCCGGTGTGGTGGCGTTGCTCGGCGCCAACGGGGCCGGAAAGTCCACCCTGCTCAAGGTGATCAGCGGGCAGCTGCGGCCGACCTCGGGTCAGGTTATGGTGCACGGCCATCGGTTTCACGGCGGGGACGTCGCCGAGCCGGTCCGTTCCGGGGTGTGCCTGGTGCCCGAGGGCCGGGGCGTCTTCCCTACCCTGACAGTCGAGGAAAACCTCATTCTGGCATCATCTTTCGGGACGCCGGCCGGTGAGTTGATCGAGCGTGCCTACGCCTTGTTCCCGCGGTTGGCGACTCGCCGCAACCAGCGAGCAGGCAACATGTCGGGCGGTGAACAGCAGATGCTGTCGCTGGGCCGGGCGCTGGCCAGCCGGCCGAGTTTGCTGCTCTTGGACGAGGTCTCGATGGGTCTGGCACCGAAGATCGTTACCGAGATCTACGACACCATTGCCGCCGCCGCGGCTGACGGGATGTCCATCCTGCTGGTGGAGCAGTATGCCGAACGGGCTCTCGCGGTGGCGCAGTCTGCTGCGGTGATGCACGGCGGCCGAATCATCGCCAACGGTCCACCGGACGAGATTCGGCTCCGGTTGAAGGATCTCTATCTGGGTGGCAACGCGTGACCCGGGCCCGCGACCGGAGCGACGAAGGGACATTGTGATGGGACGACTCGAGGGCAAGGTCGCGCTGATCACCGGGGGAGCGCGCGGTCAGGGGGCGGCGGCAGCTCGGCGTTTCGTCGCCGAAGGCGCCCGGGTGATGATCTGCGATGTGCTCAGCGAGGAAGGCAAATCGCTGGCGGAGGAGCTCGGCGAGGCCGCGTGGTACCAGCAGCTCGACGTCGGCGACGAACAGGCCTGGCGGGATGCCATGACCGAGGTCGAACGACTGTTCGGGCGGCTGGACGTGCTGGTCAACAATGCCGGAATCCTGTTCTTCAGTCCGCTGGATCAGATGTCGCTGGCGGATTTCGAGCGGGTGATCCGGATCAACCAGATCGGCACCTTCCTCGGCATGCGCTCCGTCGTGCCGATGATGAAACGCCAGGGTGGCGGCTCGATCGTCAACATCTCGTCGGTCGAGGGAATTGCCGGCATGCCGATGCTGACTGCTTACGCCGCAACCAAGTTCGCTATCCGGGGGATGACCAAAGTCGCCGCGATGGAGCTCGGCCCCGACGGCATCAGGGTCAATTCGGTGCACCCCGGAGCGATCGATACCTCGATGGTGTCGACCGCTCTCGGCGGTCTCCCGGTCGATCTGAGCCTGATCGGACAGCGGGTGGCACTGGCTCGGGTCGGTCAACCCGAGGAAGTGGCGAATCTGGTGCTGTACCTCGCCAGTGACGAGAGTTCGTATTCCACGGGTGGCGAGTTCGTGGTGGACGGCGGCGCGACCGCGACGCATTCACTGGCCGGCCTGGGCAGCGGGGTGCGCCCGCATGCCGGCTGAACGAGCCACTATCGCGATGGACCCCGACGAGGTCCGGGAGTTCCTCGATCGTGGCCGGATCATGACGATCGCCTCCGTCAGTGCGGACGGCAGCATTCATCTGGTGCCGATGTGGTACGCGCTGGAAGCAGCGGATCCGGTGATGTGGACCAACGCGCGCTCGCAGAAGATCGTGAACCTACGGCGTGATCCGCGGATCACGGCGCTGGTCGAAGTCGGCGACGAGTATCAGGAACTGATCGGCGTGCAGTTGGTCGGTCGAGCCGAGTTGATCGAGGACCGAGCAGCGGTACTGGAGATCGGTCGAGCGGTTGCCGAACGGAACGCGCTGCCGGTGACGGACAGCATCCTGGAGTACCAGGCGACCAAGCGGGTAGCGATGAAGATCGTTGCCGAGCGCGTGGTGTCCTGGGACCACCGCAAACTCCTGGCCAGATGATCACTTGGCTGGGCCCGGCGGGTCGAGCAGGCCCAGTTGCTCGGCCAGTCGGCTGCGGTGGTACGTCGGGTCGCCGAACAGGGCGGACGTGGAATGCGCTCGCTTGAAGTACCGATGCGCCGGGTGCTCCCAGGTGAAGCCCAGGCCGCCGTGCAGCTGGATGGTCTCGGCGGTCACCGCGCGGTAGGCCTCCGAGCAGTACGACTTGGCCAGCGAGGCGAGCATCGAGGCATCCTCGGCTGCGGTCACCCAGGCCATGGCCGCGGCCTGAGAAGCCGAGTCCGCCGACTCCAGAAGCACCAAGAGATCGGCCAGTCGGTGCTTGACCGCCTGGAAGCTGCCGATCGGCCGACCGAACTGAACCCGATTCTTGGCGTACTCGACGGTCAGTTCCAGGCAGCGCCGGGCACCACCCACCTGTTCAGCGGTGATCGCGATGGCGGCTAGATCAGCCAGCCGGGACGCCGGGTCCGCACCCTCCCCGGGGCCGGTCGGCCGCGCGTCGGTCGGCCGGACGTCGCCCGGCCGGCTCAGCAATCGCGCCGGCACCGCACGGCAATTCACCTCGGCCAGGTGCAGGGATTGGTCCATCGTCGGCAAAAGGGCGCGGTGCAGGCCGGAGTGGGCGGTGTCGAGCAGGAAGAGGGCCGCCGACCCCGCCGAGGGTTGGGCGAACGCCAGGAGCAGGTCGGCCCGGCCGCCGTCCAGGACAGGTCGCGCCCGCCCGTCGACGACCCACGAGTCGCCGTCGCCGGTCGCGGTCAACTCGCATCCGGTGCCCCACATCAGCGTGGCGGTTCGGGTTCCGGCGGCAAGATCAGGCAGCAGGTCGGCCGCCGCGGCGGTCCCGGACAGCAACAGGGCCTGGGTGGCGAGGACGGCGGAGGCCAGGAACGGAGTTGCCGCGCCCGTCCGGCCGAGTTCCTCCAGCACCAGGTGGCACTCCAGATATCCGCCGCCACTGCCACCGAGCCGTTCCGGGACGGCGAGACCGGCCACCCCGACCTGCTGGCTGAGTAGCGCCCACAGCGGCCGGTCGAAATCGCCTGCCGGGGTAGACAGATCGGCGGTGTGCCGGGCCAGCAATCGACGAAGCGTGCTGCGCAGCTCCAAAAGATCTTCGTCCTGGCTGATTTCCGGTTCGGTCGTGCTGTCCAGATCAATGCGACTCATCTCACTGACCACCGAGCGCGCGCTGACGCAGTTGAGACTTGACGACCTTGCCGCCCGCATTGCGCGGCAGTTCGTCGACAAGAACCACGCTCCTGGGCACCTTGAAGTTCGCCAGCCGCTCGCGGCAGTACGCGAGCAGCTCATCGACGTCCAAAGTCATTTCCCGGCGCGTACAGACATACGCCCGACCGACCTCACCCAACCGTTCATCGGGGACGCCGATCACCGCGCAATCACGAACCGCCGGGTGCGCGGTGATCACCTGCTCCAGCTCCGCCGGGTAGACGTTGAACCCGCCGACGGTGAACATGTCGGTGATTCGATCGGTGATCCTCAGGTAGCCGCGCTCGTCGAGGATCCCGACGTCTCCGGTGTGCAGCCAACCGTCGGCGTCGATCGCCGCCGCAGTGCTCTCCGGGTCGTCCAGGTATCCGAGCATCACGTGTGGTCCGCGAATCAGCACCTCGCCGGGAGTGCCCGGTGCCGTCGGCCCGTCCGGGCCAACCGTCTGTACCTGCGCCCAATCCAGCGGCCGGCCGCAGGTCGTGGCCACGGTCGCGACGTCGTCATCCTCGACGCACATCGTCACCACCGGCGCTTCGGTCAACCCGTAGGCCGTGAGGGTGCAACTGATCCGCAGTTCGGTGCCCATCCGCCGGACGAGGGTCTGCGGGACCATCGCGGCGCCGGTGACAGCGAGTCGCAACGAGGTCAGGTCCCGGTCGGGCAGCGAAGCATCCTCCAGCAGGGCCTGATAGATCGCCGGCGGCCCGGGCAACACCGTGATTCGTTCGCGCTCGACCAGATCCAGGACCGCCCCGGCGTCGAAAACCGATTGCGGCACCACCAAGGCCCCACTCAGCAGGCAGGCGAGATAGCCGGCCTTGTAACCGAAGTTGTGGAAGAACGGGTTCGCGATCAGATACCGGTCTTCGGTTGTCAACTGGGCCCGCTCGGCCCAGCCCTGGGCCATCCCGAGCGCCTGCCGATGGCTGGCCATCGCGCCTTTGGAGCGACCGGTGGTGCCAGAGGTGAACAGAATGTCGCAGACGTCGTCGGGATTCACTCGATCGGCCAGCGCCTCTACCTGTTCGGCCGGAACCGAGGTCGAGCTGGCCAAAAAAGCCGGCCAGGGAAGGCATTCCGGGCCTTCATCGGCCAGATTCACGATCATCGAGAGGTCAGGCAGGCCGGAGATCGGGCGCTCGCCGGATCGGTCTGGCCGGGATTGCTCTGCTGGAGATTGGTCTGGCTCAGAAGAGCTTCGCTCGGCCGCCGCGGTGCGCAGCATCTGGACGTAATCATTGCCCAGGAACGTCTGGTCGACGACGAGCAGCCGGGCCCGAGTGCGAGCCACCACATCGACCGCCTCCGCGCCGCGGTACCGGGTGTTGATCGGAACCATGACGGCGCCCAGGTATTGGCTGCCGAGCGCGGCCAGCATCCACTCCAGCCGGTTCGGTGCCCACAGGCAGACCCGATCGCCAGGCCCGATGCCGTTGGCGATCAGGGCGCCGGCGACCTGTCGAACCCGGTCAGCGAGTTCGGCGTAGCTGATTCGTCGACCGCGATCCAGCACCGCCTCGCGCTCGCCAAAGTTCTTTTCGGCGCTGCGAATTGCAGCGGCAACCGTGTCGGCGACGACGATGTCAGACATGATTCTCCTAACCAAGTGCTTGCTCGGTTAGGCTACTCGGGAAGGGAGGCGCCGTGAAGCCCGAGACCGACGAACAGTTCCGGCAGACCGTGAGGGCTTGGCTGACAGCCAATCTCACCGGAGACTTCGCCGGTGCACGAGGTCTGGGCGGGCCGGGCCGGGAGCATGAGGCGTTCGACGTCCGGTTGGCCTGGGACCGGCATCTGGCGAAACACGGCTGGACCTGTCTTGGCTGGCCGGTGGAGTACGGTGGCCGGGGAGCGACGCTCCAGCAGCAGGTGATCTTCCATGAGGAGTACGCCCGCTCGGCGGCACCGATCCGGGTGAATCACATCGGCGAAGAACTGCTCGGTCCCACCCTGATCGCGTTTGGCACGCCGCAGCAGCGAGCCCGCTTCCTGCCTGCCATCGTTGCCGTGCAAGAGCTGTGGTGCCAAGGCTATTCGGAGCCTGGCGCCGGTTCGGACCTGGCTGCGGTCGCCACTCGGGCGGTACTGGAGTCTGGGCCGGAGGGTGACGAGTGGGTGGTCACCGGGCAGAAAGTGTGGACGTCGCTGGCGCACCTGGCTGACTGGTGCTTCGTGCTGTGCCGCACCGACCGCGATGCCCCTCGGCACCGCGGGCTGTCCTACCTGCTGGTGCCGATGCGGCAGCCCGGGGTCGAGGTGCGCCCGATCGTGCAGCTGACCGGCACGTCGGAATTCAACGAGGTGTTCTTCAGTCAGGCCCGAACGGCGGCCGATCACCTGGTGGGGGAGCCCGGTCAGGGCTGGAAGGTAGCGATGGCCACGCTCGGTTTCGAGCGGGGCGTCTCCACTCTCGGTCAACAGGTCGGATTTCGCCGCGAATTGGAGCAACTCATCGTCCGGGCCAAGCAGACCGGAGCGGTGGCCGATCCGCTGATCCGGGACCGGATCACCCAAGCCTGGATCGGCCTGCAGATCATGCGGCTGAACGCGCTGCGGATGCTCCGTTCCGCCGGCACCGGCACCGCCGGCGCGGAAGCCTCGATCGCGAAGCTGTTCTGGGCGCAGTGGCACCGCGCGCTCGGCGAACTGGCGATCGACGTCGAAGGTCTGGACGGGCTGATCGCGGCGGCCGCGCCGTATGAGTTGACCGAAGCTCAGCGGCTGTTCCTGTTCAGCCGCGCCGACACGATCTATGGCGGGTCGGACGAAGTACAACGCACGATCATCGCCGAGCGTGCTCTCGGCCTGCCACGCGAGCCACGAGCGGAGATCCGATGACCGGCCTGAGCGCAGTACCCAAATACCCGAGTGGCCACGACCTGCTGACCGATCGGGTCGTCGTGGTGACCGCCGCCGCCGGAACCGGGATCGGCTCGGCGACCGCTCGGCGTTGCCTGGAAGAGGGTGCCACCGTGGTGATCAGCGACTGGCATCAGCGCCGGCTCGATGAAATGGCCGAACAGCTCAGCGAAATCACCGGGACCGCGCCGCTGGCGGTGCCGTGCGATGTCACCGATGAGGCGCAGGTGCAGGCGCTGATCGAGGCGACAGTGACCGAGCACGGCCGGATCGACGTCCTGGTGAACAACGCCGGGCTGGGTGGCGAGGTCACGCTCGAGCAGATGACCGACGACCAGTGGAGTCGGGTCCTCGACGTCACCTTGACCGGGACCTTTCGGTGCACTCGGGCGGCGTTGCAGCAATTCCGCCGGCAAGGTTCGGGTGGCTCGATCGTCAACAACGCCTCGGTGATCGGCTGGCGGGCACAGGCCGGGCAGGCGCACTACGCCGCTGCCAAGGCCGGGGTGATGGCCCTGACTCGATGCGCGGCCATCGAGGCGGCGGAGCTGGGAGTGCGGGTGAACGCCGTTGCGCCAAGCCTGGCCATGCACCCGTTTCTGGCCAAGGTGACCACCGACGAACTCCTGACCGAGCTGACCGCCCGAGAGGCGTTCGGCCGGGCCGCCGAGCCCTGGGAGGTGGCCACCGCCATTGTCTTCCTGGCCAGCGACTATGCCAGCTACCTCACCGGAGAAGTGCTGTCGGTCAGTAGCCAGCATCCGTGATCTTCTCGTCGACACATTCGGTTCGATCAGCGTGACGAAAGGCGAATTCATGGCGATAGTCATCGATCTCAGTGGCAGGGTGGCGCTGGTCACCGGCGGTGTGCGCGGCGTCGGGGCGGGTGTCTCCCGGGCACTGCTCGACGCCGGCGCCGAGGTGGTGACCTGCGCCCGGCACGAACCCGAGCACCTGCCCACCGCGGGTGGCCGGACGGTGCACTTCCGCTCGGTGGACGTTCGCGAGGTCGAGGCGGCTCAGCACCTGGTGAGCTCCGTGGCAGAGCAATTCGGTCGGCTCGACATCCTGGTGAACAACGCCGGTGGTGCGCCCTACGTCGAGGCCGCGACCGCGTCGCCGCGGTTCCACTCCCGGGTGGTGGACCTGAATCTGCTTGCTCCGTTGGTGCTTGCGCAGTCTGCCAATGCGGTGATGCAGAAGCAGGACAGCGGTGGAAGCATCATCATGATCAGCAGTGTCAGCAGCCTCCGGCCCTCACCCAACACCGCCGCGTACGGCGCGGCCAAGGCGGCCCTGAACAGCCTGGCTGGATCGCTGGCCGTGGAGTGGGCACCCCTGGTCCGAGTGAATTCGCTGGCCCTCGGCATGGTGCTGACCGAACTCGCACCCCAGAACTACGGTGGCGAAGCGGGCATCGCGACCGTTGCGGCCACGGTGCCGCTCGGTCGACTGGCCGATCCGGACGAGATCGGTGCGCTGTGCGCGTTCCTGGCCTCGCCACTGGCTGGGTACATCAGCGGTGCGGTGATCCCAGTGCACGGTGGCGGGGAGGACCCGGCCTACAAGAGCGCCCTGACCGCCCTGGCGAGCGAAGTCCCGGCCGGGTTTTCGGCAGGCCCGGCATGAGCGGGATCTGCGCCGGCCGGGTTGTCGTCGTCACCGGAGCCGGGAGAGGTATCGGGCGAGCGCACGCCCTCGAGTTCGCCCGCCAGGGTGCTCTGGTGGTGGTCAACGACGTCGGCGCAGCTCTGGACGGCGCCGGCCGTTCACTTGCCCCGGCGGAGGAGGTGGTCGAAGAGATCCGGGCGTTCGGCGGTTCGGCGGTGTCCAACGGCGATGACGTGGCCGACTGGGCGGGTGCTGCCCGCCTGGTGGAAACGGCGGTCGAGGCTTTCGGCGGGTTCGACGTCCTGGTGAACAACGCCGGCTTCCTGCGGGACCGGATGTTGGTCAGCATGTCCGAGCAGGAGTGGGACGACGTGATCCGGGTCCATCTCAAGGGCCACTTCGCGCCGTTACGGCAGGCCGCGTCGTACTGGCGGCAGCAGTCCAAGGCCGGTCTGCCGGTGGACGCGCGGATCATCAACACCAGTTCAGGCGCCGGATTGCTGGGGAGTATCGGGCAGGGTAACTATGTGGCGGCGAAGGCGGCGATCGCCGGGCTCACCGTGGTCGCCGCCGCCGAGTTCGCCCGGTACGGCGTTACCGTCAACGCGATCGCTCCGGCCGCCCGCACGCGGATGACGGAGCAGGCCTTCGCCGATCAAATGGCTGCTCCGGAGAGCGGTTTCGATGCGATGGCACCAGAGAACATCTCCCCGCTGGTGGTCTGGCTCGGAAGCGACCGCTCCCGCCACGTCACCGGGCGGATGTTCGAGGTGGAGGGCGGCATGATCTCGCTGGCCTCGGGCTGGCGGCATGGTCCACGGGTGGATCGCGGCCGGCGCTGGGAACCGGCCGAACTGGACGACGCGGTCAAGCAGTTGCTGGCCGAGGCGCCGATGCCCGAACCGGTCTACGGCACCTAAGAGCGTCCGGCAATAGGGACTGTCGGCGTGGTCGGGCCCTGGCATCCCGGATGGCGGCGTTGTCGTCGATCGACGCCCAACCCCAGGGCGTCTCCCTCCTCCGCCTTGCCATCCGGGCGCCAGACCCCGACCGCATCCGACGCCCTATTGCCGGACGCTCTAAGCCACCCGCCCGACAGGTCAGCGCTTGGTTTCGTAGTGGGACATGGTCACACCGTCCGGGAAGGTCCGCGTCTGCATGAGGCTCAGGCTCACCCAGTTGTCCAGCGCGCTGAAGAACGGCGTGCCGCCGCCGACCAGCACCGGATGTGTGACCACCGTGTACTCGTCGATCAGGCCGGCGCGCATCGCCGCGCCCGCGAGGGTGGCGCCGCCGATTTCCATGGGGGCGCCGTCCTCGGCCTTCAGCCGGGTGATCTCGGCGACGGCGTCGCCGGTGACCAGTCGCGCGTTCCCGCTGACCTTGTCGAGGGTCGTGGAGAACACCACCTTCGGCGTCTTCTGCCAGATGTGGGCGAACTCGACCTCCACGGGCGTCGAGTCCGGCTGCTGGTCGGCGGTCGGCCAGTGCGCGCTCATCAGCTCCCACAGCTTGCGGCCGTACAGCGAGACACCGATCTCGCGAGCTCGATCGTTGTACCACTGGTGCAGCTCGACACTGGGCAGGCCCCAGCTGATGTCGTCGCCGCGCGCGGCGATGTAGCCGTCCAGGGTCACGTTCATCATGTAGCTCAGTTTCCGCACGGTGTGAGCCTCCCATTAGCTGTGTCGGTCTTCTGTACCGACTGCGCCGACGACGGAAACTCATCGGTGCCCGGTACAGAGCTTGTTGACCGCACGTCTGGAGCCAACGACCGGTCGCCGGCATCTCGAGTGCGGTAGCAAGATCATGGCGAGGGGCCCTCCTGTCGTGTTCGCCGGTGGGCCGCCCGGCGCTCTAACATAAAACGAGTTATCATAACTGCAGTTATGTAAGAGTTCAGCTGTGGAGGTTCCGATGCAGAGCCCGACCAAACCGGCGGAGATGTTCGACCGAGAATTCGAGTGGTCCGCGCTGGCTGCCTTCGTCGGTGACGAGCGGTGGGGCGCCACGCTCGGAGTGATCTCAGGGCGACGTCGGCAGGGCAAGACCTTCCTGCTTCGGGCCTTGGCTGAGGCGACGGGCGGGTTCTACTTTGCGGCGGATGAGGGGGCCGATAGCGAGTCGTTGCGCCGCCTCGGCGCTGCACTCGGCGAGCACACCGGAGCCCCAGCACCGTTGGCGTTCGCCGACTGGCACGAGGCGGTCGACGCCTTACTCGCGCTCGGTCGGGCACAGCCGGTGCCGGTGATCATTGATGAGTTCCCATACCTGGTCAAGGTCAATTCCGCGCTGCCTTCCATCGTTCAGAACGCGCTGGCACCGCGCAGGTCACAACGAGAGCGCAGCAAAGCTCGTCTACTCCTCTGCGGCTCGGCTATGTCGTTCATGGGCCGCTTGCTCAGCGGCAACGCTCCGCTCCGTGGCCGGGCGGGACTCGAACTGGTCGTCCCGACCCTGGATCACCGGCTCGCCGCCGAATTCTGGGGAATTGATGATCCGGTGACTGCGCTCAAGGTCAATTCAATTGTTGGCGGAACGCCCGCGTATCGTCGCGAGTTCGCCCGCGATGACACCCCTTCCGGGCCGGACGATTTCGATGCTTGGGTCATCCGTACGGTGCTTTCACCGGCCAGCCCGTTGTTTCGGGAGGCGCGCTACTTGCTGGCTGACGAGCCGGATCTGAAGGACACCGGTCTGTATCACTCCGTGCTGGCCGCGATCGCCGAAGGAAATGCGCATCGCGGCGGTATTGCCTCATATTTGGGCAAAAAGGCCGGAGACTTGGCACATCCGCTCACCGTGCTTCAGGATTGCGGCCTGATCATGCGTGAACCCGACGCGTTCAAAGACAATCGGTCGGCCTTCCGGATCGCTGAGCCGCTCGTCACCTTTTATCACGCGGTAATGCGGCCGATCTGGTCCGATCTGGAGCACACCCGGGATGCGTCTCGACTGTGGTCTCGGAGCCAGCGCCGGTTTCTGGGTAACGTGCTTGGGCAGCACTTTGAGCACGTCTGCCGGCACTGGGCTCGGCACTTGGCGGCTCCTGAAGTCTTCGGCGACTACCCGAACCGGGTCGCAGCCGGAACCGTCAATGATCCGGTACACAGAGCGAGCCACGAAGTGGACGTCGTGGTCTTCGGGCTGGACGACGACAATCGTTCGCCGCTCCTGGCCATCGGCGAAGCGAAGTGGAACGAGCCGATGGGAGCAGGGCACGTCGACCGCCTGCGACGCATCCGCGAACTGCTTGTTGGACAAGGCCGGCTGGGGGCAGAGCAGGCAAAGTTGTTCTGCTTCAGCGGTGCCGGGTTCAGTGACCAACTGCGAGCCCAGGCCACGACGGACGACGCCATCGTGCTCGTCGGGATCGAAGCCCTCTACAAAGCCGAGTAGACCGGTCCGGGTGCTCCAGTAGCCGATGAAGTCTTCACAGCGGCATCCCAGGCGCGTTTCGCGGGCTGATAAGTTCGCGAAATGGTCGATCAGTTGGAGCTTCGCCCGGTTCTCGAGTCCGATCTCGACGTGTTCGACGCTGCGTTTCAAAGCGAGCTCGGAGCAAGCGAATACCAGTGGTTCGGGTTCACACCGACACATGGGCTACGCGAGGCGCTGCGCTCCCGAGGGTTGCTCGCCGGGCCGGACAACATGCTCGCGGTGGTGGTCGACGGCGAGCTGGTCGGGCGGGTGGAATGGCTCGAGCGGCGCTGGGGCCGGCGGGACACCTCGCTCTGCTGGGAGATCGCGGCCGGGATCCTCCCCGGAGCCAGAGGCAAGGGAATCGGAACCCGAGCCCAGCGCGAATTGGTGCGCTATCTCTTCACCCACAGCCGGGTGGAAAGAATCCAGGCCACCACGGATCCGGCGAACATCGCCGAGCTGAGCTGCCTGAAGAAGATCGGCTTTGTTCGGGAGGGGGTAGTACGCCGAGCGCAGTGGCGCGGTGGTCGCTGGCATGACCAGGTGCTGTTCTCCCTCCTCCGGGACGAGTTCGAGGCCTCGGCCTGAGAGCAACTGCGCTACTCGACGGGGACGTTGTCGATCTTGCCGAAAGGACCGGCGTCCAGAGTGATCTTGGTGGTGCCTGCGGAAGGGGCGGGGAGGTAGACGTACGACTGGACCGGGATGTCGGGGCTGACGCCGCCGCCCGTGCCTCCCAGGCAGAACGGCGTGAGGCCAGGCTCCGGGCCGATCTGCACTCTGAGTTCGGTGGTCTTGGTGATCGGGTCGATGGCGGTGATATCGGTGTACCTGCCGGCGCAACCGCTGCCCAGGTCGTCGAAGCGGGTGCCGTCCAGACCTGCGGGCAGCCTCTTGTCGCGGGTGAATTCGAACGGGACGACCAGATAGGCGCCGTCTCGGAAGGTCGGCGGGACCCTCAGCCGATAGCCGACATCGCCGATGGTGGCGGTTCGCTCGGTGAGGATCTTGTCGTTCAGCCGAAACGCGGCGGGCGCTGCGATCGCGCCGGTCGCGATCTCCGCACCGGGGGTGCTGGTCGTTGTCGTTCCGGGAGTGACCTGCTTGATCTGGTAGGAGATCTCTACTCGGCGGTTGCGGGCCCGGGCCTGCGCGTCGTCCGGGCCGCCCTCCTTGGCGATCGGCTCGGATTCCCCTTGACCGGACGTCCGGTATTGATAGCCGCTGCCGATGCGGGCTTGGAGTTCGCGCTGGACCGCGATCGCGCGTTTCTGCGAGAGCTTGAGGTTGTAGGAATCGTCGCCCTTGGAGTCGGTATGGCCGGTCACGATGACTGGTGGCTTCGCCGGGTCCGCCTTGGCCCGGGTCTCGGCGGCCACCTCGTCGAGGACAGTCTTGGCTTTGGCGGACAGGGCGGCCGAGTCGAACGCGAAGAGGACGTCGGTGCGCAGCCCGATCGTCTCCTCGGTCGCAGTCGTGGTGGTGGACTGGGCTTCCTTTTCGCTCAGGCCCACCAAGTCCGAGGAAGTGCGCCAGATTGTTCCGGTCGGCAGGACCGCGCCGAGCATGGGGGACGGGCCCGGCGGAACAGGCGGATCCGTGGCGGCCTTTGGTGGCTCGGTTCCGTTCACGACCGGGATTCCGGAAAATAGGCCGGGGCTGCCGGGACCCAGGACCGTCATCCGGTCCACGGTCGCGGGCAGGGCGGGGAAATAGACGAACCCGTCATAGGGGATGCCGGGTTGGAACCAGGTCTCCCGGCTGCCGAAGGCGTTCCCGTAGGCGTTACCGGCCCGCAGCGCGTAGTGCATCTTTCGGTTTACCGAGTCGAGGAGCGTGAATCCGCCGAAGCCTGTGGGCGACCCGCCACCGAAGACGAGTAGCCCATGCTTCTGCTCCTCTTCCAGGTTGGTCAGCTTGAAGCGGAGAACCGAGTAGTCGCTGAATCGCTCGATCCGCAAGATCTGCGTCCGGAACCGGATCGCGGTGAAGTCGGAGCCGACATAAAAGCCGTCGCGGGTGAAACCCGTTGTGGAAGAATCTATTGCGGTGGGGCTGCCGGATGCCGGCGACTCGGTTGGGGGTCTGGTCGCCGCGGTGCCGGTGGGTTTGTCGTCCGTGCCGCTGGTGCCGCCCGTACAGCCGACCAGGCCTACGCCCATGGCGACCAGCGCCAGCATGCTCAACGACCTCATGCGATCTGAATACCCAGCGTGCCGAACCGGGCAAATAAGATGTCCATCCCGGCATGATGCTTGACGTGTTCACCGGGTTTTTGGCATTCCGTGCACGGCTATTGACGTTCAGCGTCATCCGGCGGTTTCGGGTCGACGCCCCCTGACCGCGGCTGTACCACGGTAAGACACGTGATTGGGCCGATTTCGGGCCTCAGGACGTGTCTTACCGTGGCACAGGTAGCCAGCGGGTGAGGGCTGGTCGGTTAATGTCGGGTGAGGCTGTAGAGCACGACGGCGATCGCCAGCGCGGTGAGGATGGCGATGACCGCTGCGGCGATCTTCCATGGGCTGTAGGGCCGCTCGCCGATCACCTCACCCGTCCGGGCGTTGATCATGACTCGCCAGGCGCGGTCGTTGTAGCGATAGGCGGCCAGCCATGCCGGCAGCAGCAGCAACTTGAAAGTTAGCGCGCCCCAATTGATCTCGGTGCCATGGAGGCGTTGCTCATCGCCGCCGATGTCGTCCAGGCAGTCCCGCTCGATGGTCGAATTGACCGAGGTCTTGAACCGCTCGAAGCCC
>DATINJ010000114.1:0-5150 GCA_035474375.1 Kineosporiaceae bacterium
TGGTGGTTGCTGCTGGTCATCCCGGTGATCGCGGCGGCGGTGATCTTGCTGTGGATGCCGGTGCACCCGCCTCGTGGGCGGCACTTGGAGCTCCGGCCGGGGGCCCTGTCGGTCGCCATCGGCGCCCTGATCGCGCTGATCGGTGCGGTTGCGCGGTTGCCGTTCTGGGTAGTTGGTTTGGGCATGGCACTGCTCCTCGGAGGGCTCTGGCACGTCCGTCGGGTCCCGGTCAACGCGACATGAGAAGCAAGCCGCGTCACGGGTCGGCCTGGCGAGATGGTCGGCACGGACGCGAGATCGACGCGAGACGGATCGGCGCGATGAGGGTCGGTGAGCGATGAGCCCACAGGGTCAAGACAGCGATCTCAGCTACACCGTCCTGCAATTGCGAAACGACGTCGACGACCTCGGGATTGCGATCGGCAACCTGCCCGCCCGGCTGAGCGGCCTGGACAGTTCGCTGGACGACGTCCGCGCCGCGCTTCGGCAGGTGCAGAACCGGTCGATAGCGGTCGAGACCACGTCCAATGATCTGGCTGCCCTGGTGAAGCGGTTGGATGCGCGGGTCGAGTGGCTGGAACGGAACATTCGGCTGCAGGCGGTCACTGCCGAGGTGGAGCTTGATGACGTCGATGCCGCTGAGGTCCACCTCGCGCAGGTGGCCGAGGCAGGCCACGTCGCGCAGTCGGAGTTGTTGCCGCCGGCCGGTCGATCCGCGCTGGAGGCGGCGGTGGCTGCACACGCGGAGGCGCTCCGCAATCAGGTCCATCACCGGGATGTCGCGCTCGGAGCCTGTGAGGTGCTGGCCGAGACCAGCCGGGACGACGAGCGGCACATCAGCGCGGTGGCCGAATTCCGGGCCGCGGTGGCCGGGCGGGACCAGGCCCGGCAACGTGCCAGAGAGTTGGCCGCTCCCGCGCTGGAGGCCGCCGCCGTCCTCGGTGTCGATGAGGAGCAGCAGGTCGCGGTCGCCGACGTGCTGGTCGCCGGCGAGCACGCCTGGGCCGCGCTTCAACACCGACTGCGGACCCGGGTCGCCGACGCGGTCGGTGAAGGCGCGCTGCTGCCCGCCTGGTTCACCACCGTGCTCGGACCGATCCCGCCGGCCGAGGACACCCGGGCCTGGATGGACGTCGCCACCAGCTTGCTCGCCTATCGGGTGACCTATGGCGTCACCGATCCGGTGGTTGCGCTCGGCAGCCCTCCGGTCGAGGCCGAAAGCGCTCGGCGCCGAGCCTGGTATCAGCAGTTGCGCCGCCAGTTCGTGGATCTCCAGCGCTGACCCTCCCGGATCTTTGTTTTCGCCCGCGATCATTCGAAAATAGCCCCCGCCCCATTCCGCGATTCCCCAACCCTTCGGGCAGCGGGCCCGGCACGGTTGCCCCTTTATGCCCGTGATCATGCACGGTTGCCCCTTTATGACTCGTGATCATGCACGGTTGCCCACCTCAAAGCGGGTAGCCGTGCATGATCAGAGCAATGCCGGTGAGTTAAGCAACCACGGGACCCATGACCAACAACCGTGATCATGCACGCTTGCTCGTCAGGCGAGGGCAATCGTGCATGATCGCGGGTCGAAAAGGGAAAGATCGCGACAGCAGACGACCGGCAAACCAGTCACCCCAGCGCTTAACTCACCGGCATTGATGATCAGAGGTATTGGGTGGGGTTGCTCGGGTGATCGGTGATGAGTCGATCGGCGAGTTCGCGGACTCGAGTTCGCAGTTGCGGTGGCTCCAGCACCTCGAACGGGTACCCGAGGCCGATCAAATGGCCGATTAGAGAATCCATTTCGTTCGCGCCGATATGCAACACGCAGTCAACGCCGGACGCCTCCACCCATCCGACCGTCGGCGGCACCCGAGCGGCGACGTCCGTCAGGTTCGCTCGCACCTTGACCTCGGCCTGCCACCGATACGGTGCCACCGAGATCGATTGGGACACCAGGGCTTGAAGGTCGGGCGGCGCGCTCGGAATGAACCGGTTGCCGGTCGGGGTCGGCGCTTCGATCCGATCCACCCGGAACGTCCGCCAGTCGTTCCGGTCCTGGTCGTAAGCCACCAGGTACCAGCGGCGTCCGGTGCTGACCAGTCGGTACGGTTCAACGCACCGGACAGATCGCCGGTCTCGGCCGTCGAGGTAGTCGAACCGTAGCTGCTCGAACTCTCGGCAGGCTTGGGCGAGCACGATCAACTCGGCCGGTTCCACGGTCGGCCCGGTTCTGATCAGCGACACCATGCTGGAGTTCAACGCCTCCACCCGACTGCGGAGCCGGGCCGGGAGGACACGTTCCAGCTTGGCCAACGCGGCGTCGGCGGCCTCGGCGAGGCCGGCCACCGACGCACCGGAGGCGGTTCGTAAGCCGACCGCGATCGCTACCGCCTCGGTGTCGTCGAGCAGCAAGGGGGGCAGTACGGCACCGATCCCGAGCCGGTACCCGCCGGCTGGTCCGGTCGCCGCTTCCACCGGGTACCCGAGCCGGCGGAGCCGGTCCACGTCGCGACGCAGAGTGCGCGTGGTGACCTCCAGTCGGTCCGCCAGATCCGGGCCGGTCCAGTCCCGACGTGACTGGAGAAGTGATAGCAGCCGAAGCAGCCTGGCGGAGGTTTCTAACATTCCTCCAGTCTCCGCTCTATTGCGGACCGAGGCTGTCCGCAACCACTACTACCGTGCAGCCATGACGACGAAAGAGCAGCCTCCGACGAAGCGCGCTGCTGACTCCCTGGACTGGGGGAAGCAGGCGATCGACCAACTCGAATGGCACTGGCGTGGGCACCTGCGACCGAAGCTCGACGGTCTGACCGACGAGGAGTACCGGTGGGAACCGGTGCCTGGGATGTGGTCGATCCGGCCGCGCGCCGAGGCGGTGACCAGCCAAGCCGCTGGTGGCGGTGACCTGGTCGCCGACATCGCGTTCCCGGAACCAGAGCCCGCCCCATTGACGACGATCGCCTGGCGGATGGCGCATCTGAGCGTGGGCATCTTCGGAATCCGAGCCAGTGCACACTTTGGGGACGGCTCGATGACCTACCAGGGCACGGTCTGGCCGGGTACCGCCAAGGCGGCGCTGGCCTTCCTCGACGAGCAGTACGCCGCCTGGATGAAGGGAATTAGTGGCCTGGACGCCGAAGGGCTGGCGAAACCCTGCGGTCCGGCCGAAGGGCCGTGGGCGGCGGCACCGTTCGCGGCGCTGATCCTGCACATCAACCGAGAGGCCCTGCATCACGGTGCCGAGCTGCTGTTGCTGCGCGACCTGTACCGAACCAGCGGAGCCGGGCAGAACTGGGTGACGGCGTGAGCGCGAGCCCAGAATCCGGCCGGTTGCAGGTCGGGTTCCAGGTCACCGTCGACTGCACGAATCCCTACCGGCAGGCGCAGTTCTGGTCACAGGTACTCGGTTACGAGATCGAACACAAGGACGCCCTGATCCGCGACCTGCTCTCGAAAGAGCTGATCAGCCAGGACGACGTGATGGAGATTGAGGGTGCTCTGTACTTCAGCATCGGAATCGGGATCCGGCAGCCCGGCCTGGACGACAGTCAGGTCCGGGCACCGGGCGCCCGGTTGCTGTTCCTCAACGACCCACGCCCGAAGACCGAAAAGAACCGACTGCACCTCGACGTCCACGTCGGACCCGAGCGGCGGGCGAGCGAGGCCGAACGGCTGATCCAGCTAGGCGCGAAGATGCTCTACGAGCGCAACGAATCCGGTGGGCACTGGATCACGATGACGGACCCCGAAGACAACGAGTTCTGCCTTCAGTAGGCGGGCCCGACTCAGGCGGCGACCATGACCGAGCCGAAGCCGCCACCGAAGGAACCGCCGAGCGATACCGAGCCGGGCAGCGCCTGCTCGAGCTCGACGGACAGCGGTTCGGGCTGGATCGCCGTGGCGCTGGAGATCGGGCGACCGTTGAATGGCCGGCCGTTGACGGCGTGGCCATTGACGGCGTGGCCATTGACCCGGCTGCCGAATCCGACCTGAGCCAACCGGTCACGGGCGATCTCGGTGCGGACCTCGCTGAGCAGATCGGTCAGCTCCAGGTCTAGGGCGCTGCAGATCGCCGCGAGCAGTTCGGACGACGGTTCTTTGCGGCCGCGCTCGACCTCGGACAGGTATGGCACGGAAACCCGCGCAACCTCGGCGACGTCGCGCAGGGTGCGGTTCTGGCCGAGCCGAACCCGGCGCAGCACCATGCCGATCAGGCCTCGCAGCAGCATCGCGGTCCCTCCTCCGGTTGGGTTCCAGACTAGAGGCGCCCGATCTGTCCCGACCAGCTTCCCGGGCCGATCGGCTCTGCCCAGAGCAGATCTCCCACAGGCCGAAATGCTGGTAATGGGCCGTCCGGGCGGTCGAGGGTGAGGCTATGAACGCCTTCCCAGCCTCCACTCGGGTGGTCGCTTCGCAGCAGCCGGAGCTCCCGCCGTCCACAACCAACCCGGTCTTCACCCGACTCCTCGGCGAGCGGATCATCCTGCTCGGATCCGAGGTGAAAGATGAGAACGCGAACGAAATTTGCGCGGCGCTGCTGCTGCTCGCCGCCGAGTCCGCGGACAAGGACATCTCGCTGTACATCAACTCACCCGGTGGATCGGTCACGGCGGGGATGGCCATCTACGACACGATGCAGTTCGTCAATTGCGACATCTCGACCGTGGCGATGGGGATAGCTGCGTCGATGGGCCAGTTCCTGCTCTCCGCCGGAACCCGCGGAAAGCGGTACGCGCTGCCGCATGCCCGGGTCATGATGCACCAGCCGTCCGGCGGGATGGGCGGCTCGGCGTCCGATATCAAGATCCAAGCCGAGCAGATGCTGCTGATCAAGCGGCAGTTGGCCGAACTGACCGCCGAGCAGACCGGGCAGTCGGTGGAGCAGATCGAGGAGGACTCCGATCGCGACCGCTGGTTCACCGCCGAGCAGGCCCAGCACTATGGGCTCATCGACCGGGTGATGGCCCGATCCGAACTCCCCACCCTGGTCTCGCACTGACCAGCGATGATCGGTTGAAAGTTGCTGCATCTCCCGCGAAGGTCGCCAGTCTCGCGAAGATCGCCAGTTATGCCCGCAAGTAGTGCCTCCCGCGGCACGAAAGCGGGCGCAACGGCCGATCACCCAGGGGCCGAAGATCACCACGGTCAGGAACGCGAGG
>DATINJ010000115.1:0-20486 GCA_035474375.1 Kineosporiaceae bacterium
AGATGCCCGGCCTCGACGGCCTGGCCGCGACCCGGCTGGTGGTGGACAGCTGTGAGTGCGCGGTGCTGATTCTCACCACTTTCGACCGTGAGGACTACCTGTTCGAGGCGCTGCGAGCCGGAGCCAGCGGTTTCCTGTTGAAGAATGCCTCGCCCGAGGACCTGATCAGTGCGGTGCGGATCGTCGCCCGCGGCGACGCGATGCTGGCCCCCGAGCTGACCCGGCGGCTGCTCGACCGGTTCGCCGCCCGGCCGGTCAGCACCAAGCGCCCCGATCTGCTGAATCGGCTCACCGACCGGGAGGAACAGATCCTCCGGTTGATCGCCGCCGGGTCGAGCAACGCCGAGATCGCCGGTCAGCTGTACGTCGGTGAGGCGACGGTGAAGACCCATGTGTCCCGGGTGCTGAACAAGCTGGGCCTGCGGGACCGGGTCCAGGCGGTGGTCTTCGCCTACGAGACCGGCGTCGTCACACCCGGCGGATAGACCTAAACCGCGAGGGGGACGGCGAGCGTCCGTCTCCAGCCGGACGACGTGGACCCCACCCGGTAATAGCGTCGGAGCATGCCCGCAGATGGAGACTCCGATGCTTGAGCTGGACCACGTGACTCGCTCGTTCGACCGGCGGACGGTACTGAACGGCATCTCGTTCACGGTCGCCGCCGGACGGCTGACCGGATTCGTCGGCTCGAACGGTGCCGGCAAGACCACCACGATGCGGATCGTCCTCGGCGTGCTGGCCGCCGACTCGGGACGGGTGATCTGGCGGGGCGCGCCGGTCGATCGAGCAGCCCGCCGCCGGTTCGGGTACATGCCGGAAGAGCGCGGTCTGTATCCGAAGATGCGGGTCAAGGATCAACTGGTCTACTTCGGCCGGCTGTACGGCCTGAGCCAGGCCCGGGCCGCCCAGCAGGCCGAAACATTGCTGAGCCGGCTACAACTGGCGGATCGGGCCGGCGAACGGCTGGATGCTCTGTCGCTCGGCAACCAGCAGCGGGTTCAGGTGGCAGCCGCTCTCGTGCATGACCCGACGCTGCTGGTTCTGGACGAGCCGTTCAGCGGGCTCGACCCGATGGCGGTGGACGCGATGACCGCGCTGCTGCGAGCCCGGGCGTCGGCCGGTGTGCCGGTGCTGTTCTCCAGCCACCAGCTCGACCTGGTGGAGCGGATCTGCGACGACCTGGTGATCATCGCGGACGGCGAGGTCGTGGCGGCCGGCCCGGTTGATCAACTCCGCTCGGAGCGGGCGGGGGCCCGGTATCGACTGGTTTTGGACGACGACGCCGGCTGGCTGCGCGACGTCCCCAATCTGACGGTTCTGGATGTGGACGGACCCCGGGCCCTACTCGAACTGTCCGACCCGGCCACCGACCAGCAACTGCTGAGTCGAGCCCTGGATCGCGGACCAGTGCGTGAGTTCAGCCGGGTGATCCCGGCATTGGCCGACATCTACCGGGAGGTGGCCCGATGACCCAGCTGATCGATGCGCCAGAGAACATTCGAGACGCCGAGGACACCAGCAGGCAGCCGTCCTCAGCCGAGGTGATTCGGCTGGTCGCCGGCCGGGACATCTCGGCCAAGCTCCGGGACAAGACTTTCATCATCTCCACGGTCGTTCTCTTGCTGATCGTGTCATTGTCCGTGATCGTTCCGCTGGTCCTGGAGCGCAACGACAGCCGCCCGACGTTCACCGTCGCGGTGGTCGGCACTCAGGCGCAGGCGGCAGCCGAAGCCGCCCGGGAGGCCGGCGCCGAAGCGATCCGCAAGGCCGATGCATGGGCCGAGGAGGAAGACGCGGCGGATCCGACGCAAGCCGGTCCTGCTGTCCGGGACAGCGAGGCAGTAGCTCCGCCGGCCCGGCTGAGCGTGCGCCCGGTCACGGACCTGGCCGAGGCGGAACGGCTGCTGCGCACCAAGGACGTCGATGCCGCGCTGGTGCCGGGCAGTGGCGGAGCCTTGTCAGTGATCGGATTCACCGAGCTGGACGACGACCTGAGCCGGCTGATCGCGCTGTCGGTGCAGTCACAGAATCTGACGACAGCGCTGGCGGCCAGCGGTACCGACGAAGCGGAGGCACAGCGCCTGTTCAATGCGCCGCTGCCGCAACGACTGCTCGACCCGCCGCCGCCCAACGAAGAAGTGACGATGCTGCTCGGGATTGCCTTCGCCGGACTGTTTCTGCTGACCAGCTTCAGTTTCGGCCTGATGATCGCGCAGAGCGTGGTCGAGGAGAAGCAGAGCCGGGTGGTGGAACTGCTGGTCGCGGCGGTTCCGGTGCGGTTGTTGCTGTTCGGCAAGGTGGCCGGCTCGACCCTGCTCGCGCTGGGACAGGTGGCGCTGTTGCTGGCGGTCGGGCTGGCCGGGGCCAGCGTCGCCGGCCAGTCCGCAGCAGTCACGCTGCTTTTGCATTCTGGCGGCTGGTTCCTGGCCTTCTTCGCGCTCGGCTTCGGCATGCTCGCGTGCGCCTGGGCTGCAGCCGGCGCGCTGACCTCCCGACAGGAAGACTTGCAGGCCACCACGTTACCGATGCAAATGCTGGTGATGATCCCGTTCTTCGTCAGCGTCTACGTCACCGATCCTGGCCGGTGGATGACGTTCCTGTCCTACTTCCCGCTCAGTGCGCCCTTGAGCATGCCTCGGCGGCTGATGCTGGGGGACGCGGCCTGGTGGGAACCGATCCTGTCGGCCTTGGGCGTGGCCGCGACCGGCGTCGTTCTGGTGCTGCTCGCGACCCGACTGTACGAAGGCGCCCTGCTTCGGACGGCGAACCGAATCTCGCTGCGTACCGCGTGGCAGGGGAGCCGATCGGCCGCTCGCCCAGAGGGTGACACAAGCCCTGTCTGACGGGACAAGACGGGACCGCTGCAAAGACTTTCCACGTCAGTGGAACGAGTTGCACAACTCTTTCACCAGGTCAGGGCGTTGTGGGATGCGTCACTAACAAAGGTGTCCGGACAGGTTCCATAAACCTGTCCGGACACCTTACGGTGGGGAAAACCCGCGGACAAGGATGTTCCGGTTACGGACCGTGATCAGCTTGGCCGCCCGAACTTTGGCTGCCGCTTCGGTTCGTTGACTGGACCTGTCCGTGTGCCTCGCCACCACCGACCTCCACGAGGAAGGGCAGCCACTGTGACCACCATTGAGAACGAATCAGCGACTACCGATCCGGCCGCCGCCGTTGCCGCGACCGCACCCACCCAGCACCGGAAATTGGTGAACTGGGTGTCCGAAACGGCCGCGCTGACCACTCCCGACCGGGTGGTCTGGATCGACGGATCGGCCGAGCAGCACCAGGAACTGATCGACGACCTGGTAGCCGCAGGCACTTTCGTCAAGCTCGACAAGAAGCCGAACTCCTACTGGTGCGCGTCCGACCCGACGGACGTCGCCCGGGTCGAAGACCGGACCTTCATCTGTTCCGTGGACGAGGCCGACTGCGGCCCGACCAACAACTGGATGGACCCAGGCGAGATGCGGGTCCTGATGAAGGGCCTGTACGCCGGCTGCATGACCGGCCGCACAATGTACGTAATTCCTTTCGTGATGGGGCATCTCGAAGCCGAGAAGCCGATGTTCGGAGTCGAGATCACCGACTCGCCGTATGTCGTCGTCTCCATGAACGTGATGGCGAAGACCGGCACCAAGGTGCTCGATGCCATGGGTGCGAACGCCCCATACGTCCCGGCTCTGCACTCGATCGGCGCCCCGCTGGCTCCGGGTCAGGCAGATGTCGCGTGGCCCTGCAACGACACGAAGTACATCGTGCAGTTCCCCGAGTCGCGCGAGATTCAGTCCTTTGGTTCCGGTTACGGCGGAAATGCCTTGCTGGGCAAGAAGTGTTACTCGTTGCGAATCGCCTCGGTGATGGCTCGCGACGAGGGCTGGCTGGCCGAGCACATGCTGATCCTCAAGCTGACGAGCCCGCAGCAGGAGGTCAACTACATCGCCGCCGCGTTCCCGAGCGCTTGCGGCAAGACCAACCTGGCGATGCTCGAGCCCACGATCCCGGGCTGGAAGGTCGAGACGCTCGGCGATGACATCGCCTGGATGCGGTTCGGCAAGGACGGCCGGCTGTACGCCACGAACCCGGAGAACGGGCTGTTCGGCGTCGCCCCCGGAACCGGCTGGGACACCAACCCCAACGCGATGCGGGCGATCGAAAAGGGCGGTTCGGTCTTCACCAACGTCGCCCTCACGGACGACGGCGACATCTGGTGGGAGGGTATGACCAAGGAGCCGCCGGCGCACCTCATCGACTGGCATGGTGACGACTGGACGCCGGACAGCGGCAAGCTCTCCTCGCACCCGAACTCCCGGTTCTGCACCCCGATCCGGAACTGCCCGATCCTCGCCGACGAGTACGACGACCCGCAGGGGGTGCCGATCTCGGCGATCCTCTTCGGCGGCCGGCGCAAGACCACGATCCCGTTGGTTACCGAGTCGCGGGACTGGACCCACGGCACGTTCATGGGCGCCACGCTCTCCAGCGAGACGACCGCCGCCGCGACCGGTGCGGTCGGTGTCGTCCGCCGCGACCCGATGGCAATGCTGCCGTTCATCGGCTACCACGCCGGTGACTACTTCCAGCACTGGCTCGACGTGGGCAAGGACGCCGACGCCTCCAAGCTGCCGAAGATCTTCTATGTCAACTGGTTCCGCCGGGACACCGATGGCGGCTTCCTCTGGCCGGGCTACGGCGAGAACGGCCGGGTGCTCAAGTGGGTTGTGGAGCGACTCGAAGGCCGCGCCGCCGCCGTCGAGACCCCGGTTGGGTTGGTCCCCACGCTGGACGGGCTCGACGTCGAGGGCCTGGACGTTACGCCGGAGCAGCTCGGCCGCGCGCTCGCGGTCGACGTCGAGGAGTGGAAGGCCGAACTGCCGCTGATCGAGGAGTGGTTCGACAAGATCGGGGACAAGGTTCCGACCACGCTGCTCACCGAACTCGACGGTCTGCGCGCCCGCCTGGGCTGACCCGCCCAAGATCCCGGCCGTGATCATGCACGGTTGCCCGCTCGTAACGGACTTGAGCGGGTAACCGTGCATGATCACCGCGAAGGGTTGGCTTGCGGACGACGTCGCTACTCGTAGAGGACGTAGTCCGGGGTGGGCTTGAGTTTGAGGACTTGGCGCGGGGTCATCAGCTTGCCGTGCCTGCGGTCTTCCTCGAAGAAGAGCTTGAATCCGGGACGGACGGCGCTCGGTAGCGGCTTCACCAGCTTGCGCCAGGTGGCCTCCTTGTCGCTACGCGCGCCGATGCCGTCCACACTCAGCAGGATCTCCACCCCGCTGTGCTTTCGCACGTCCTGCACTCGGTAGATGATCCGGGTCGCCAGCTGATGCACCACCATCGCCTTCTCCGGCAGACCGTGTGAGCGGGTGAACGCCGAGAGGTAAGCGGCAACCGCGTTCAGTTCCTTGGCCGTCGTCCGACCGAAGACCCGGCCGGGGACCTGGCTCTGGCCGACCGCCCATTCCGGGTCCAGCGCGATCCCGACGTCCGGCTCAGCCAGCCAGCGCTGCAGGGCCTGCACCTCAGGCAGGAAATCGGCCCGCCCCGGCTGGATGTTGAGCAGCAGGAGCGCCTTGTGCCGGCGCGCGGCGGCCAGGTATCTGGCGATCTGCGCGTTGTCGATCCGAGCCCGGTACTTGCCGTCCCGGCCCGGGTTGGCCTGCACGATCACAGTGATCAACTCGAGCACCGGCAACACCTGCCGGCCCCCCGCGGTGTATCCGCGGCCGGTGCGCTCGATCTCTCGGATCCGGGCGTCCAGGTTGCCGATGCCGAGCCGACCGAAAGCCTTCGACGCCTCGCCACCGGAGTAGCCCACCAGCCGGTAGCGCGGGAACAACTTGCTGCCACCGCGCGGCAACTGTGGTTTCTGGGGTGCCGTCGGGGACGGCGAGACGGACGGCGCTCGGCCGGGCGCGGTGGATGTCGGCGACGGGACGGCCGGTCTCCAGAGCGGGTCAGAGCCCGACGACCAGGGCGAAGTCGGACTGTGGGCGGTGGTGACTGGGCCAGGGGACGCCGCACAGCCCGCCACCGCAAGGGTCGCGCTGGCGAGAACAGAGGCGACCGCTTTTGGCGTGGACCAGGCTCCTGGCGTTCGTTGCGACATCGGCATCGCAGACCATCCGACCACGATCTGGGCGTTGACACACCCCCGGGACCGGCCTGGGCCGAAGCCAGAGAGCCCGGATCGAAGCCGGCAGCAGGGCAGACGCAACTCAGGCTCCGGTCGAATCCCGCGTGGGGACCTGACCGGAGCCTAAGATCGTGCCGTTCAAATCGTGCCGTGCACACCGACCGAAGTCGGTGCCGACCCACCCGTAGGGGGCCGTGCCGCGGAGGCGGCGAGATTTGAACTCGCGATGGGCTTTAAGACCCAAACCCGCTTAGCAGGCGGGCGCCATAGACCGGACTAGGCGACGCCTCCCCGTGACGTCCGAAAGGCTACCGGTCAAGCCCACGCTGCGGCAAAGCAGATGTCCGGCGAGCCTCGGGCCGCAGTTACAGTACGGAGCAAAACGGACAGATAGCAACTGGACGTTACCGACTGATTCCGGACAGAGTTCGCAGAGGTGAACGTGCAACAAATCGCTCCCCCGGAACGATGAACTATCGAAACCTTCCGCCCGTGTCCCCATGGAACAATGATGCGCCCTCGAGACCTGCATCAATCGATGCCAGTCTCGAACCCTGATGCGAGCCACTTCCGGCCCGCGCTGGCGGCCATCGAGGAAGCAAAGGGGGAGTCGTGACCCGGCTCGAGTCCCATTCCTCTGGGCGTCCACGTCGGGCCGTAATTTCGACGGCCGGGTCGAACCCGGCGGAAGACGATCAGCGTCTCCAGCGCTCGGCTGGGCACGGACGGAGATATGAGCCCCGGCACCCGTCCCAGTCGCGGCAGTGGGATCGCCGAGACACCCGCGCAACCGCGCATGGCGAGCCCTTCTCCTGGGTGTTGACCTGGACAATCCTCGGCGCGCTGATCCCCGGCAGCGGGTTGATCGTCGCCGGCCGTCGCCGACTCGGCGGCATCCTGCTACTGCTGATCGGCCTCGGGGCGGTTGCGCTGGCGGGCCTTGCCGTGACCGGCAACCCGCTGCAGAAGGCAATCTCGCTCGCCGTCAACCCGCAGCAGCTGACCCTGGTCGCGGTGGCCGCCGGAGTGATCGGCTTGCTCTGGGCCGGGCTCATCGTGCTCACCCATCAACAACTGAGCCAGTACGCCACGCTCGACACTGTTCAGCGCACCTTCAGCAGCCTCGTCGTCCTGGCTCTGATCGGCGGCGTGGCCGTTCCCGCTTACACGGTCGGGCACAGCGCGCTGATCCAGCGCAGCTTGATCAACTCGGTGTTCTCGGAGAACGGCGATACCGAGGGTGGAGCGACGGCCGGCGGCCCGAGCTCCGAGAAGGCCGATCCCTGGGCCGACAAGCCCCGGGTTAACGTGCTGCTGATCGGTAGCGACGCCGGCAAGGGCCGGATCGGGGTCCGGCCAGACACCATGATCGTTGCGAGCATCGACACCGCGCGGGGGGACGCCGTCCTGTTCTCTTTGCCTCGCAACTTGGAGCGGGCACCGTTCCCGGTCGGCACCCCTGGCCACGAGGCCTGGCCGAACGGATACAACTGCGGCGACCAGTGCCTGCTCAACGCCGTCTGGACGTGGGGCGCCGACTACCCCGGCTACCAGAAGGTGGCGCCCAAGAACCCCGGGCTGCGGGCCACCAAGGACGCGATCGAGGGCGTCACCGGGTTGCAGATCGACACCTACGTGATGCTCAACCTTCAAGGCTTCGCCCAGTTCGTCAACGCCATCGGCGGCCTGCGGGTGAACGTCGACGAACGACTGCCGATCGGCGGCAACTCCGAGCACCCGGAGCAGACCACCGGCTACATCGAGAAGGGCAAGAACCAGAAGCTCGACGGGTACGAGACGCTGTGGTTTGCGCGGTCCCGCTGGAGCACCAATGACTTCGACCGGATGCGCCGCCAGCGCTGCGTGATCGGTGCGGTGATCAACCAGTCCGACCCGGTGAAGCTGGCGCTGGCCTTCCCGGCGATCGCCAAGGCCGCGAAGGACAATCTCTCCACCGGCATCCCGCAACGCGACCTACCGGCCTGGGTCGAGCTCGGCCAGCGGGTGAAGAGCGGCAGCGTCCGCAGCCTGCCGTTCACCGATCAGGTGATTCCTAATCGAGCGAACCCGGATTTCGACCAAATTCACCTCTTGGTGAGGAAGGCTTTACGGACCGTGGCTACGGCAACCTCGGCGCCCGAGCCGAGTACCGTTTCGTCCGTTTCTCCGACCAAGAAGTCGCGGCAAAAGACAACGAAACCTACGGCTGATCCGTCTAAAGCTCAGGACGTCAATGCAGTCTGCTAGGGATTCACAGATCGAGGGTGACGATTCACAGCTCGGGCATCTAGTCTTCGCCCGGACAACTATGGGCATCGGCGCCCCCACATGGACAGATCCGTCACAGATCCGACAGGAGGAGCGATGACCCAGGTCGAGGCGTACCCTCCTCGTCGCGTGCGCCGGACCACCGGGGAGGTCCCGGCCAGGGCCGAATCCTCGGCTCCACCTGCCGCCGGCCGCCAACCCACGAGTCAGCGCCCGGCCCGTCAGCGCCCGACCGAGTGGCGGCCAACGGATACCCGGACCACCGCTCCGCGGGCGGGCCACCCGACCACCGATCATCTCGCGGCTGGCCGTCAGCGCCCCGCCGAGCGACCGCCGACGCAGCGACCGACTGGGCAGCGCCCGACCACGCAGCGATCGCAGGCCCAGTTCGTCGGCCTGGAATATGACCGGCGAGGTAGCCACGCCACCATCCACGGCCAGGATTTCTCCTGGGTGCTGCTCTGGACCATCCTCGGCGCGCTGATCCCCGGTACCGGGTTGATCGCCGCCGGCCGTCGCCGGCTCGGCATCTTCCTGCTTGTCCTCCTCGGCCTCACCGGAGTGTCCCTGGTCGGTCTGGCCCTCAGCGGAAAACTTCAGGACGTCGGCATCTCCCTAGCGTTCAACTCGACCCGGTTGTTCGCGCTCGCCGTCGGCGCAGCGGTGATCGGGCTCGGCTGGATCCTGGTGATCGTGCTGACCAACACCCAGCTTCGCCGCTACGCGAGCCTTGACTCCGGCCAAAAACTCTTCAGCGCCGTCGTCGTCCTTGCCTTGATCACCGCTGTCGTCCTGCCCGCCTACAAGGTGGGTAGTTACGCGATGATCACCCGCAGCGTCATCACCTCGAACAGCGTCTTCAAGGGTGACACCGAGAACGGCACGAACAGTGGTCCGGGCACCAAGGCCGACCCGTGGGCGGACAAGCCGCAGATGAACGTGTTGCTGATCGGTAGCGACGCCGGCGCCGACCGGACCGGAATCCGGCCCGACACGTTGATCCTGGCCAGCATCAACACCAAGACCGGCAAGACGGTGATGTTCAGCTTGCCGCGCAGCCTCCAACACGCCGCGTTCCCGGCCGGAACCGGGGGCCACCAGGCCTGGCCGAACGGGTACTACTGCCCCGAGGCCGGCGCCGGTAATGAATGCTTGATCAACGCGATCTGGGTCTGGGCCGAGGGCGACGGCAAGCGGTACTACTCGAAGTTCAAGGAGCCTGGGCTGCGGGCCACCGAGGACGCCGTCGAGGGCACCACCGGCCTGAAGGTCGACACCTACGTGATGCTGAACCTCAGCGGCTTCCGGGACTTCGTCGACGCGCTCGGCGGCGTCACCGTGGATGTCCACGAACGCCTGCCGATCGGCGGGAACTCGCTCAACCACATCGCCACCGGCGGGTATATCGAGAAGGGCAACAACCAGAAGCTGGACGGCTACCACGCGCTCTGGTTCGCCCGCTCCCGCTGGTCGACCAGCGACTACGACCGGATGCAGCGTCAGCGCTGCGTGATCGGTGCCGTAGTGGATCAGTCCGACCCGGTCAAGGTGGCCAAGAACTTCCCGGCTCTTGCCAAGGCACTGAAGAAGAACCTTGTCACCGGCATCGACCCCTCCGACCTGAGTGCCTGGGCGACCCTCGCGCAACGGATCCAGAAGGGCGGCGTGACCAGCGTCGTCTTCGATCCAACCGTGATCAACACGGTGAACCCGGACATCTCGGCGATTCACCAGCTGGTGGCCAAGGCCGTCAAGTCCACAGCGAAGGTCAAGAAGGCGGCCGTCACACCTTCGGCGTCTGCCAGCCCCAGCCCTTCGGCGACCAAGAAGTCCACAACGACCAAGAAGCCGGTGACTCCAGGCAAGGCGGAGAACCTGAAGTCGGTCTGCTAGGGACACGCCCTTAGCGTTCTCAGCACCTCCCACGGTCTTCATCGGGCACTCTGATCTCGCACAGGATCAGGATCGCCCGATGAGGACAGGGGGAACCGGTGACCAAAGGTGGCGAAGAGGGTCGCCGGGGAAGCCACGCCACCGATACCGGCCAGGGCTTTGCCTGGGTCCTGCTGTGGACGATCCTCGGCGCGCTCGTCCCGGGTGCTGGATTGATCGCGGCCGGGCGGCGCCGGCTGGGCGGCGCCGTGCTGTTCCTGCTCGCCGCAGGCCTCGCCGCGCTGGCGGGCCTGGCGCTGGTCGGCAACCCACTCAAGCGCGGGCTGTCGCTGGCCGTGGACCCGCAGGCGCTACTGATCGCAGCGGTCGCAGCCGGTGTGGTCGGGCTCCTTTGGGCCGTCGTCATCCTGCTCACCAATCAAGGCCTGCGCCATCACGCCGCCCTCGACTCCGGCCAGCGCGCGTTCAGTGGGGTCGTCGTCCTGGCCCTGATCGGCGGGGTCGCCCTGCCTGCCTACAAGATCGGCGAAACCGCGCTGATCACTCGCGGCCTGGTCACCTCGAAATCGATCTTTGAGGGCGAGCCCGACACCGGCGGCCCGAACTCCACGAAGCCCGATCCGTGGGCCGACAAGCCTCGGATGAACGTGTTGCTGATCGGTAGTGACGCCGGCGCCGACCGGACCGGGATCCGGCCGGACACCCTGATCCTGGCCAGCATCGATACCAAGTCCGGCAACACCGTGCTGTTCAGCCTGCCGCGCAGCCTGCAACGAGCGCCGTTCGCGCCCGGCACGCCGGGTGCCGCGGCGTGGCCGGACGGATACTGGTGCCCCGATCAATCGTGCCTGCTCAACGCCATCTGGACGTGGGGTGACGATGCCCCGGGTTACGCCAAGCACAAGCGTCCGGGCCTGCAGGCCACCCGGGACGCGGTCGAGGGAATCACCGGGCTGAAGGTCGACAACTACGTGATGCTCAACCTGAACGGTTTCCGGGACTTCGTCGACGCCATCGGCAAGGTCACCGTGGACGTCCACACCCGGCTGCCGATCGGTGGCAACGGAGATCCGAGCTCACCGATATATCACGTAGCCACCGGCGGCTGGATCGAGATCGGCAACAACCAGAAGCTGGACGGTTACCACGCGCTCTGGTTCGCCCGCTCGCGCTGGGCCACCGATGACTACGACCGGATGCAGCGGCAGCGCTGCATGATCGGTGCGGTGGTGGCCAAGGCCGACCCGGTCACGCTGGCGAAGAACTTCTCGAGCGTGGCCGCAGCGCTGAAGAAGAACCTCACCACCGGCATCGTGCCGTCGCAACTCGATGCCTGGGTGGAGCTCAGCCAGCGGGTGAAAGGCGCGACGGTGACCAGCCTGCCGTTCACGAATGATGTGATCAGCACGGTCAACCCGGACATTCCGAAGATCCACGAGCTGGTGCAGAATGCGCTGACCGCCTCGCTGGAACCGACCGCGTCGCCCACGCCGGGTGCGACTCCCTCGCCGTCCTCGTCGGCGAAACCGAAGAAGAAGAAAAGGAACACCAATCCGGCTAAGGCACAAGACCTTTCAGCCGTCTGCTGATCCGCCAGTTCCGCCGTGATTCCCCTGCCCTTCGGGCAGTGGGCCCGGCACGGTTGCCCGCCCGAGGGAGCAAGCGTGCATGATCACCGCCGTGGGTCACGGGTGCCACCCGGCACTGCCGTGATCATGCACCTGGGAGGCGCGTCAGCGACGGCGTGCCCTCCTGCCAAGAGCAACCGTGCATGATCACCGCCAAGCACCTTGCCGCGATCATGCACGGTTGCCGCTTCTAGAGGGCAGCCTTGCATGATCGCGGCTGGATTGGGGGCGGGTGGGTTTAGGGGGTGGACGGCGCGTCGACGGGGCGACCTGGCTGGACGACGTCCAACTCGCCGGCGGCGTAGCGGGCCCGGATCACCTTCTTGTCGAACTTGCCGACGCTGGTCTTGGGCACCTCGTCGACGAAGGCCCAGCGCTCCGGCACCTGCCAGCGAGCCACCAAAGTGCCCAGGTAGTCGCGCAATTCATCGACCGTGACGGTTTCACCCTGGACCACGACGATGGCAGCCAGCGGTCGCTCTCCCCAGCGGTCGTCCGGGACACCGATCACGCTCGCCTCGCGAACCGCCGGGTGGCCCATCAACTGGTTCTCCAGGTCCACCGAACTGATCCACTCGCCGCCAGATTTGATCACATCCTTGGCCCGGTCGGTCAGGGTGAGATAGCCGTCCGACGAGAGCCGCCCGATGTCGCCGGTGCGCAGCCAGCCGTCCTGGAACTTCTCGCCGTCGTCCACCTCCTGGTAGTACGAGCCGGTCACCCATGGCCCGCGCACCTGAATCTCCCCGTCGGACGCGCCGTCCCACGGCTGTTCAGTGCCATCGGCACCGACCAGTCGGGCCTCGATGTGCGGCGCGATCCGGCCTTGCGAATAGCGGTAGGTCCAGTACTCGTCGCCCTCCGCGTGCCCCGGCGGGATGGCCACCGAGGCGACCGGCGAGGTCTCGGTCATCCCCCAGCCGTGGAAGACCGTGATGTCGTGCCGCTCCTGGAAACCGCGCATCAGGGCGGGCGGGCACGCCGAGCCACCGACCATCACGTTGTCGATGCTGCTGACGTCCACCTCCGGATGCGCATCGAGGTACGCCAGGACGTCGTTCCAGATGGTCGGCACCGCACCGGCCGCGGTCACCCGCTCCTTCTCGACCATCGCCACCAGTGGCTCGGCCTGCAGGAAACGGTCCGGCATGATCAGGCTCGCGCCACTGATCAGCGCCGCATAGGGCAGGCCCCAGGCGTTGGCGTGGAAGAGCGGAACGATGGCCAGCGCCCGCGACGCCTCGCTGAGCCGCATGCAGGCGTTGCCTGCCACATAGGTGGAGTGCAGCACGTTCGACCGGTGCGAATAGACCACACCCTTCGGATTTCCGGTCGTCCCGGAGGTGTAACACATTGCTGCGGCATCATTTTCGTCGAACACAGGCCAGGAGAACTGGTCCGGCTGGGCATCCAGCAAGGTGCGGTAGTCATGCACCTGGCGGGTCCCGTCGCCGCCTAGCGCCGCCCGGACGGCGTCCGGCACCGGACCGTTGACGATCACGTGCTGGACCGAGGGGAGATGCACCAACAACTTGCTGAACGGCTCGGCCAACGAATTGTCGACCACGATCACCTTGTCGTCCGCATGGTTGATCACGTAGATCATCTGCTGCGGGAAGAGCCGGATATTGATCGTGTGCAGCACCGCACCCATGCTCGGGACGGTGAGGTACAGCTCCAGGTGCTCCTCGTTGTTCCACATGAAGGTGCCGATCCGCTGATCGCCGTCGATCCCCAGGGCGCGCAGCGCGTTCGCCAGTCGCCGGCAGTCCCGACCGAGATCGGGGTAGGACGAGCGCCGGGGCCCTTCGGCGCTCCAGGTCACAACCTCCGACTTGGAGTACATCGTGGTGCCGTACTCCAGCACCTGAGAGATCAGCAGGGGAACCTCTTGCATAGTGCTGCGCACGTGGACCACCTCATTGTGAATCGGGCAACGCTGTTCGCCCCCAGCCTGCCCGATGTTTCACGCGAAAGGGAGGCGTCCGACCGGTCGGCTCCGGATCAACCGTTCCATTTGTCGATCACCGGGACGCCGCGGTCCCAGCCGAGCACGCTGATCGTCGACACCTCGAGACTGAAGTGCGCGGCCAGCTGGGGTTCCTGTCCGATCCACCGGGCCGCGAGGACTCGCAGGAAGTGGGCGTGCGCGACCAGGACCGCTCGCTTGGGAGCAAGCCGGCGAACGTCGGCGATCACGACGTCGGCCCGGTCAGCCACCTGCTGCAGAGACTCACCGCCCGGGATCGGATGCGTCCAGACCGACCAGCCGGGACTGCGCTCCTGGATCTGCGCGGTGGTGATTCCCTCGTACTCGCCGTAATCCCACTCCATCGCCTGCGGCTCGAGCTGTGGGTGCAGCCCGGCCAGCTCGGCGGTGTGCCGAGCCCTGGTCAGCGGACTGGCCAGAACCACGTCGAACGGGATGTCATCGAGTCGGGGTGCCAGCGCCCGGGCCGCCTGCTCGCCCTGCGGCGTCAGCGGCAGATCGGTGCGGCCGGTGTGCCTGCGGTTGCGGCTCCACTCGGTCTCGCCGTGCCGGATCAACCAGAGCTCCGGCTCGTACTCAGCCGCGATTGATTCACCCGCGACTGCGGCCGTAGCGGTGGATTGCTGCGAGGACGTCATCCTCAGATCATCACAGCCATCTGCCGATCGTCACACCGGAGCCAGCACCGTGCCGATGATCTGCCCTACCTGACCCACCCGCCACAGCTCGGATCGGTGGAACTCCGGGCCCTCTTCGCGCACCAGGACGAGGGCCAGCGGCCCGCTACCGATCGGGATCAGCGCGGCACCGCCGTAGGGCTGCTTCGCCCCGGGCGGGGTCACCCGGATCGACGCCAGCCGGGACGGCGAGGTGATCACCACCTGATCCGGGGCAGGACTGTGCACGCTCATCGCGAGCACTCCGATCATGGTGGCATCCGCCCCGTACTCGATAAGCGCTCCCCAGTCCGCTCCGAAGGCATGCGGCGCGCCGTCCACCAGAGTTTGCAGTCCGCGCTCGGGACGGGAGAGCACCTGGTCGACCAGTTCAAGGTCGGCGTGCCCGGTGACCGGTGGCGCCGGGTACTGCAGACCGGCCACGGTGACGGTGGGCATGTTGTTCAGCCGGTCGCGAACGGTGTTCAGGTGGTTGACGTCCCGCACCACCATGTACACGTCGTCCAGCGCGCGGCCGGACTCGCTCTCCAGGACGTCGATCTTGACGATGTCGGCCCCTACCGCACCGATCGCCGACGTCACCATGCCGAGCGATCCTGGCCGGTCAGGCACGCTGAGCCGAATCCGCGCGAGCATGGCGCCTCCCAACCTCACACACCCGACCGACGGCCGCGAGGACAACTCCCGCCAGGATGACACACCAGCGTTTCGCGCAGAGGTCACAAATCGTGACGCCACCAACTTCTCGCGGCGCAGGTCGTGGCAGTTGCGGTCGCCGACTCGGGCCGGGTTGGTCACAATCAGCCGGATGAGTATGGACCGCCCCCGAGAGACACCGGCCGAGCGCGCCGATCGCAACTTTGGCGACCTCCTTCAGGAGCTGCGGGTCGCCCAGACCGGCGTGCAGATCCTGTTCGCCTTCCTGCTCACGATGCCGCTGCAGAACCGGTTCGAACGGCTGGACGATTGGGAGCGAGGCGTCTTCGTCACCGCGCTGCTGCTGTCCGCCGGTGCCACCGTCTGCTTGATCGCGCCGGTTGCCTACCACCGGGCGCTGTTCGCACAGAAGATGAAGGACAAAGTGGTCAAGGCCGCCTCGCGGTTCGCCGTCCTGGGCCTGACCTTGCTCGCGATGGCAATCACCTGCGCCGTCGACCTGGTACTCGACCTGGTACTCGGTCGGACCCCGGCATTGTTCATCGCCGGCGGGCTGGCCGCCGTCCTGACCTTGGCCTGGGCTGTCCTACCGCTGATCAAGCGATTCAGCGACGATCCGAGCGAGGAGCAGGTGGCGTCGCTACCCGAAGAGCCGGCCGCCGACCAGGGTCCGGAGGCCGCTGGCGAAGGTGAGCGGCAAAACAGGCTCTAAGCTGGACCTCGGCAGTATTGAGCGGGTCCGGAGGTGGTCACGGTGGCGGGGCCGGACGACGTGCGTTCCCTCGATCGCTCGAGCCCGATGCCGCTCTGGGCGCAGCTTCAACAGGAGCTCACCAGGCGGCTCGGATCCGGGGAGTTCGACCAGGAGTTTCCTGGTGAGCTGGAGCTGGTCGATGCCTATGCGGTCTCCCGGTACACCGTTCGGGAGGCACTTCGACGGTTGCGCGAATCCCGGCTGATCGACTCGGCCAAGGGCCGCGGCTCCTGGGTCCGCCGGGGCGGCGATGTCGACCCGCCGCTGGGCAGCTTGTACTCGCTGTTCAAAGAGGTCGATGCGCAGGGCATCATCCAGCGCAGCACCGTGCTCTGCCAGCAGGTGGTGACCTGGCCGGACGCCGCGCAGCAGCTCGGGCTGCCGCCGGACGCCGAACTTTTCCATCTGGAACGTGTCCGGCTCGCCGACGAGCAGCCGATGGCCCATGACCGGGTCTGGATCCCGGCGCAGATCGCGGCTCCGCTGTTGGACGTCGACTTCACCGTCTCCGGCCTCTACGACGAGCTGGCCGCCCGCTGTGGCGTCTCGCTGGCCGGTGGCCGGGAGCGGATCCGGGCGGTGATCCCCGCCGAGGTGGACCGCAAGATCCTCGAAGTGCCGGCCGATGTGGCCTGCTTCCAGATCGAGCGGCTCAGCAGCGTGCGCTCCACCCCGCTGGAATACCGGCACACCGTGGTCCGAGCGGACCGCTACTCGGTGCTCGCCGAATGGTCGCCGCAGGGGTACACAGTCGCCGCAGAGCCACAGGAGGCCCGTCCCAAAGCTGGGACGCCCGAATCGGCGTGACATCTCGTACAGTTGAGACGAACCGCCGTCTCCCGACGCAGTTCGCCGTTCTGGGAGAGGGACAGCCGGACGAAGGCCAGGGATGACTTGATGAGATGGCGACCGCTCGCCGCGCTGTCTGCGCTGCAGGTGACCGAGACACTGCACGTCTACCCGCACAGCCCGGAAGACTTCGGTCGCTCCGCCGACCTGGCCGAGGCCCTGGCCCGGCTCGAAGCGGCCACCCGACTGCGTGACGGTGAAGCGGTAGCCCGGATCCTGAACGGCTTGAGCAGCTCCGAGGACGGGCAATGGTTGCTGCGGCAATGCGTGGCGGCCGGGCTTCGTGAGGTCGCTGCGGTGATCGCCGATACCGGTCCACCCGTCGCCGGCCAATCCGCTGGAGCCGCCTGAGCTAGTAGGCGGCATTCTGGTCCGATGGCGACCGAGACCCCCGGGACCGACGACCGGCCCAGACGCTTCACCGTGCCGATGGTGGCCCGGGATGCCGGTGAGAACCACCGGGTGTCCACCCCGCTGGAACTGCTCTTCGACCTGACCTTCGTGGTCGCTGTCGGGCAGGCGGCAAAGTCGCTGGCCTTCGAGATCGAGGAGGCCCACCTGGGGACGGCGGTGGCCGGCTACCTGATGGTGTTCTTCGCGATCTGGTGGGCCTGGATGAACTTCAGCTGGTTCGCCTCCGCTTATGACACCGACGATGCGCCGTACCGGCTTCTCACCCTGTTGCAGATGGCCGGCGTCCTGGTGCTGGCCGCCGGGGTACCGAGTGCCTTGGAGGAATCGGACCTCACCACCGTCACCGTCGGCTACATCCTGATGCGGCTGGCGATGATCGGGCAGTGGCTGCGGGCCGCTCGCAGCGATCCCGGGCATCGGCGAGTCGGGGTGCGTTACGCCGGCGCGGTCACGGTCGTCCAGGTCGGCTGGGTGCTGCGGTTGTTCCTGCCGGATGACTTGCGACTAGTCAGCTTTCTGGTTCTGGCGGCCAGCGAGCTCGCGGTGCCGCTGTGGGCGGAGCGGGGCAACTCCACCACCTGGCACCCGCATCACATCGCCGAGCGGTACGGCCTGTTCACCATCATCGTGCTGGGCGAGAGCGTGCTGGCGGCCATGGTTGCGGTCCAGTCGAGCGTCGAGGAAGGCGGCTGGACGATGGACGTCGTCCTGCTCTTCGGCGGCGGTCTCGCCCTGATATTTGCCCTCTGGTGGATCTACTACCTGAAGCCCGCCGGTGAAGGTCTGTCCCGCCGTCCCGAATTCTCGTTCTTGTGGGGCTACGGGCATTACGGCATCTTCGCTGCGCTGGCCGCCCTCGGAGCCGGGTTGGAGGTGGCGGCCGCGGCGAACAGCCATCACATCGAGGCCTCGGACACGGTGGTTGCCTTCTCCGTGGCAATTCCGGTCGCGGTGTTTCTGATTCTGGTCTGGGCCATCCACGCGCCGCTGGCCGGGGCACGGCCGGGGGACCTGCCGACCGTCCTGACGGCGATGACCTTCACCCTGGCGTTCGCCGGCCTGGTCGGGGTCGGGCTGCCGCTGCCGGTTGCGGTGGCAGCGATGGCGCTGCCCCCGGCCGGGATCGTGCTGAGCGCCGTCCTGACCGGTCGGGATCCGAGTCTCAAGCGGGCCTGAGGTAGTCAGTCGGTCCAGGGGCCCATGCCGCGGATCTTCGTCGGGGTGACCCGGATGATGAAGCCCGGCGGGTAATCGTCGCCGGGCAGGAAGTCGGCGTCCGGCCCGATGTACGTCTGGGCCAACCGCCGCAGCAGTTCCCGAGCCCCGCCCTCGACCACCTCGGCCGTGCCCTCCACCACCAGGTAGTTCGCCAGCCCGTGGGAGGTGCCATCGGCCTCGATCGAGATCGACACTCTCGGGTCGCGCCTGATGTTGCGGACCTTCTTGTCCTCGTTCATCTTGCCGATCACGACCTGATCGCCGTCCACCCCGGCCCAGACGATCACGCTGTGCGGGCTGCCGTCCTCGTTGATCGTGGTGAAGTGAGCCAACCGACCCGACTCAATCGCCTTGCGCGCGTTCTCGTTCATCCCCATGCCCCTTCGCAAGTACTAGCCGAGTAGCCACATTCCCGGTGCCGCAAGTTCGTCGGCTGCGGCCGGCCCCCAGGAACCGGGCTGGTACGGCTGCACCGGAGGCGGGTTGTCCAACAGCGGCGCAACCACTCGCCAGGCGTGCTCCAGCCCGGAACTGCTGGTGAACAGCGAGCGGTCACCGAGGAGCACATCGTTCAGCAACGCCACGTAGGGCGGCAGCGGATCGCCGTCCCGCAGCTCATCCAAGCTCACCTTCTGGCTGGCCGCAGCCAGTTCCAACCCGGTGCCGGGCCGCTTGACCACCAGGCTCTCCTCCAACTCGCCACTGCCGGCCAGCGAGAAGGTGACCACGTTGCCCTGCGCCGGGACGCCGGCGAGCGGGCCCTCGACCGCACGCAGCACCAGGCTGACCCGCTGGGCGCTACCGGCCAGCCGCTTGCCGGTGCGCAGCAGGAACGGCACGCCGTGCCAGCGGTCGGTATCGATCCAGAGCCGGGCGGCTGAGTACGTGTCTGTCGTCGAGTCGGCGGCGATGCCCTCGGTATCCCGGTACCCGTCGAACTGGCCGAGCACCACTTCGGCCGGATCGAGTGGCCGGAAGGCGGCGATCACCGACTCCCGAGCCTCCTGCAAGTCGGCGGCCGCCATGCTGGCCGGCGGCTCCATCGCTACTTCCGCCGCTACCTGGAGCAAGTGCGTGACGAGCATGTCCTTGGTCGCGCCGGTGGCGTCGTAGAACTGGGCCCGATCGGCGATGTCGAGGGTCTCCGGGACGTCGATCTGCACGGCCGAGACGAACTCCTTGCACCAGATGCCGGCGAACATCTGGTTGGCGAAGCGGAGCACATGCAGGTTCTGGGTGGCTTCCTTGCCGAGAAAATGATCGATCCGGAAGACCTGTTCCTCGGCGAACACCGAGAGCACGGTCTCGTCCAATTGCCGGAAGGACTGAGGCGATTCGCCGTACGGTTTTTCGAACACGATCCGGGAGTTCTCGCTCAGTCCGTGCTGGCCGAGCGCCTTCGCGGTCTCCTCGAAAGCGGCCGGCGGGGTCGCCAGATAGTGCACGAACTGCACCTGCCCGGCCTCGGCGGCGACCTCTTTCCGGGCCTGCTCGATGACGTCGAGCAGGCTTCCCGGATCATCACTCTTGAAGCCACCGCCGGCGAACAGCAAGCGCTGCCGAAACGCCTCCCAGACCTCCGGATCCGGCTGCGGACCGAACTCCTCGAGCGCGTCGTGGACGTGTTTCTGAAAGTCCTCGTGGGCGACGTCCCCTCGGCCGTTGCCGATCAGCCGCCAGTCGGCCGGCAGCAGACCCTTTTGCGCCAGGGTGTAGAACGCGGGCAGCACCATCCGCTTGGCGAGGTCACCGGTGGCACCGAACAGCACGAAGATCGTCGCAGTCTCAGACACCCGGCCAGTCTCGCGCCGTCCCCCAAGATCGGCGACCCGACACCGCCGCCGTGATCGGAAATAGGCGCCCTGGCCGCCCGAAGCGCGGGTGGGGCCTGACCAGGCGGTGATTTGCTGACTTATTCTGCCCTGCCCCACCTTCTGCGGTGATCATGCACGCTTACCCGCTTTGAGGGTGGGCAACCGTGCATGATCAC